>JAOAPX010000176.1 GCA_025463125.1 Acidobacteriota bacterium
AGCCCTAGATCGTGCGCAAGAATCTTTGGGCGGGCACAATATCGGGCACACTCAATAAAAGGCTTCAGCGCGCGAAGGCTGCAAAATGCTGAAAATAAATGGCTCCTGAGGTAGGACTCGAACCTACAACCCTTCGGTTAACAGCCGAATGCTCTGCCATTGAGCTACTGCGGAATATCGTCCTTAAGACGAATCTAAAGATTAGAAATTTCTCTTTCTCTTGTCAAGCCGACTTGCGCTTTTCGTGTTTAGATTTTAAATTTTAGCTAATGCAACACGAATTAATTTTGATTCTCGACTTTGGCTCGCAATATACGCAGCTTATCGCGCGACGTGTGCGCGAGCAAGGCGTTTACTGTGAAATCGTTCCTTTTCATCTGTCACTTGAAAAGATTTTAGAAAAAAAACCGAAAGGCGTAATTCTTTCCGGCGGACCGAATTCGGTTTATGAAGAAGACGCGCCGACGATAGAAAACGGCTTTTACGAGCAGATAAACGCTCCTATTCTCGGAATTTGCTACGGGATGCAGCTGCTTGCAAAGGATTTAAACGGGCAGGTCTCGCCTTCTAACAAGCGCGAATACGGGCATGCGAAGCTTAAGGTTTTGAGCGGAGTGACGCGGCTTTTCGATGAATTGCCTTTTGAACTCGATGTTTGGATGAGCCACGGCGATCACGTCGTCGCTTTGCCGCAGGGTTTTCATACGACGGCGACGACCGGCGATGTGGTGACGGCGATTGAAAACGACGAAAAACGGATTTACGCCGTGCAGTTTCACCCGGAAGTTTCGCACACGCCTCTGGGGAAAGAAATTTTACGCAATTTTTTATTTAACATTTGCGGATGCCGAGGCGATTGGACGGCGGCGCAGTTTATCAAGGAAGAAATCGAGAAAATCCGCAGCATTGTCGGCGAAAACGACAAGGTCGTGTGCGGGCTTTCGGGCGGCGTCGATTCTACGGTCGCGGCGGTTCTGGTTCACGAAGCGATCGGCGACCGGCAAACCTGTATTTTCGTCAACAACGGGCTGCTGCGCGCAGATGAATTTGAAACGACGCTCGCGCTTTATGAAAAAGCTTTACATTTGAATGTGCGCGGCGTCGATGCTTCCGCCGATTTTTACAGCGTTTTAAATGGTGTCAGCGACCCGGAAACCAAACGCAAAGCGATCGGCGGTAAATTCATAGACATTTTCGACGCGGAAGCGAACAAGATCGGCGGCGACGTGAAATGGCTTGTACAGGGTACGCTTTACCCGGACGTTATCGAATCGGTTTCGCTTCGCGGCGCGAGCGTGACGATAAAGTCGCATCACAACGTCGGCGGATTGCCTGAAAAAATGAATTTGAAGCTGATCGAGCCGCTGCGCGAATTATTTAAAGACGAAGTTCGCTTAATCGGCAAGGATTTGGGCATTCCCGACGAGATTTTGCAGCGTCACCCGTTTCCCGGTCCGGGGCTCGCCGTTAGAATTCTCGGCGACATCACGAAAGAAAAAGTTGAATTGCTGCAAAGAGCCGACCGCATTTTTATCGAAGAGCTGCATAATTTCGGAATTTACAACGACGTCTGGCAAGCGTTTGCCGTGCTTTTGCCGATTCAATCGGTCGGCGTTATGGGCGATTTTCGCACGTATGAGCGAGCGATCGCGCTTCGCGCCGTCACTTCGACCGACGGCATGACAGCGGATTGGGCGCGTTTGCCGCACGAATTTCTGCAAAGCGTTTCATCGCGCATCACGTCCGAAATTCGCGGAATTAACCGGGTCGTTTATGACATCTCTTCAAAGCCGCCGAGCACGATCGAGTGGGAGTAGAAAGAAATTCTTTAACATATTGCAACATAATAAGGTTAACGAAACCGAAATATTTTGTGTTACACCGTAAATTTGTGTCAAAATATAGATTGTAAAAAATATTTGAATAAAATGTTTCGGAAATTTTATCTTCTAAAAGTATGAATCAAGCGGAAATAATCAATCCCGACAGAACTTCTACGGGGATTGAGGGATTGGATTACATCCTTAAAGGCGGTCTTTCAAAAAAC
The DNA here is from genome assembly GCA_025463125.1 of Acidobacteriota bacterium. GTDB lineage: Bacteria > Acidobacteriota > Blastocatellia > Pyrinomonadales > Pyrinomonadaceae > SXVE01. The sequence goes on from JAOAPX010000176.1 coordinate 2,048, forward strand.
CGTCTTTATTTAGTTCAGGGAAATCCGGGAACCGGTAAAACCACGATGGGCTTGCAGTTTCTTCTTGAAGGCGAGCAAAAAGGCGAAAAGGGACTTTACATAACTTTATCGGAAAGCAGGGAGGAGTTAGTTGCCGTCGGCGAATCGCACGGCTGGAGCCTGAACAACTTAAGCATTTACGATCTGACCGTTTCGGGCGACACTTTAAGCGACGATTCGCGTTATACGGTTTTTCACCCGGCGGAAGTCGAGCTTGACGAAACGACGCGCGCGGTTTTAAAGGAAGTCGAACGCATCGCCCCGGCGCGCGTTGTGTTTGATTCCCTTTCGGAGATGCGAATGCTGGCGAGCGATCCGCTTCGTTTCCGGCGGCAGATTCTCGCCTTAAAACAGTATTTTATCGGCAGGCAGTGCACGGTTATGCTGCTTGACGACCGCACAGCCGAAACCAGCCAGCGGCAGCTCGAAAGCATCGCTCACGGCGTAATAAATCTTGAATACGTGCCGACCGAATACGGTAAACAGCGTCATAATATCCGCGTCGTCAAAATGCGCGGAGTAAATTTTCAATCCGGCTCTCACGATTTTAATATCGAAACCGGCGGCATAGTCGTTTTTCCGCGTTTAGGCGCTCCCGAGAAAAAACAGCCGTTTGAGCCGGGAAAGCTAAAAAGCAATTTAGACGACCTGGAAAGTTTTCTCGGCGGACTGGATTACGGCACGAGCACGATCTTAACCGGACCAGCCGGCATCGGGAAATCGACGATGGCGATAATGTATGCTTATACGGCGGCTGAAAACGGCGAGCGTTCGGCGGTTTACCTGTTTGACGAAAACGTTGAAACCCTGTACCAGCGAACGTCGAATTTAGGTTTAGACGTTAAAAAATTTGTCGAAGCCGGATTAATCAGTATTCGCCAGATAAAACTTGCGGAATTGACGCCCGGCGAACTGGCGCATTTGATTCGCCAGGAAGTCGAACAAAACAATACGCGGATGGTCATCATCGACAGCGTTAACGGCTATCTGATGTCAACGCCGCAGGAACGCTTTTTGACGATGCAGTTTCACGAGCTGCTCGGGTATTTAAACAGGCAGGGCGTAGTCAGCATTCTCATTGTCGGGCAATACGGTTTAATCGGCACAATGCAGTCGCCAATCGATATGAGTTATCTGGCTGACACGGTCGTTCTGCTGCGCTATTTTGAAGCCGGCGGCGAAGTTCGCCAGGCAATGTCCGTTTTGAAGAAGCGCACGGGAATACACGAGCGCACGATCCGTGAATTTCGTATTGATAAAGGCGGCATACAGCTCGGACAGCCGCTTAAAGAATTTAGCGGAGTTTTAACCGGAGTTCCGGTCTATTACGGTCGAGGCGAAGGATTAATGGAGTAGGGCGGCGGTGGCGACGAAGACGGAAGGTGAAAACTTGGAAGACCGGGTTCT
>JAOAPX010000179.1 GCA_025463125.1 Acidobacteriota bacterium
AAAAATTCGAAGGAAACGGAAAATATACACCCTTCGATGAACCTGGAAATTGATTTCGGACTGGATTCTTTGAGCCGCGCAGAAGTTTTCGCCGCTCTTGAACAAGGCTTTAACACGGAATTTGACGGCGATGAAGCGGCGCAGGCTTTGACCGTCGGCGATACGATTAAGCTCGTGCAGGCTCATGTAGGCGAAGACGTTACGGGCGAAGAAATAACGACCGATTTAAATTGGGGCAAAATCGTTCGCGAAGCGACCGCGGATTTCCCGGAAGTTCGCGGAGTTTTGAAAAACCGCCCGATTTTTCGCGGGTTCGCTTTCTCGGTTTATAAAGTTTTTAATCTTTTCTGCCGCGGGTTTATGCGGCTTGAAGTGGCGAACATCGACGAGCTGCACAAAATGAAACGCCCGTTTCTGATTTGTCCGAATCACCAGAGTTTTCTCGATCCGTTCGTTTTAACATCGAATTACACGTTCGAAGTTTTCCGCCATACGTTTCACGTCGGCGCGAGTCATTTTTTCCAAAGCGGTTTTATGCAGTGGGTCGCCAAGATGCTGAGCGTCGTGCCGATCGATCCGGATACGCAGCTGATGAAGGCGATGAAAGCCGGCGCCGTCGGTTTGAAAAACGGCAAGGTTTTGAATATTTACCCGGAAGGCGAACGCGCTTTTGACGGCGAACTCCACGATTTCAAAAAAGGCGCGGCGATCTTAGCCACCGAGCTCGATTTGCCGATACTGCCCGTGGCTCTCGACGGTCTTCATAAAGTCTGGGCGCGAGGATCCGGCAAAATTCGCCCTGCAAAAGTAAAAATCCGATTCGGCAAACCTTTCTACGCAAAAGATATTTACAGCGCTGAAATGTCTGATGAAGAAAAGTATGATGCCGTAACAAGGCATCTCAGACAGGTGATCGAAGCTATGATTGAAGAAATGCGCCGTTAATTTCCGGGTAAGTTTTAACTCTTTAAAATAAAAAAAGACGACGCTTTCACGTCGTCTTTTTTTATTTTATTGTCATCGATTATCTTTCCGGCATAAAGTCCGAAACAGATAAATCTTCACCTACATTAACGACTTTCGGCGCATATGAATATTTTTTTGACGCGACGGAGATAACAACGGATTGACCCGAAGAAACGTCCGCAAATCTGTAATATCCAAAGCTGTTGGTCATGGTGGTAAAGGTTTCGCCCGAAACAGTCGTCAGAGAAACTCTTGATTTAGCCAATCCCGTGCCTTTCGGCGTTAACACGCGTCCCGTAATCATTGCCGATGCCGCTGTCGGCGGATTAAAGGTCGGAGCAGGACAAGAAGCAAAAGTTCCCGCGCCGGCTGCGGTGAAACTATTCAGGAATCCATTAGGATTAACCGAAAAGTTTGGCGTGATTGATGAAAAAGCAAGAGCCAAATTGCGCTGCTGAGTCGCCGTAAAGTTAATGAAATCAGAACTAAATGTAACTTCCTGATTCGGCGTCGAAGCGCTGTAGCCGGCGGAATTACCGCCGCCGTTGCCCGAGAGATTCGAGAACTCAGGATTATTTACGATTGTCGCCGTTAACAAATTTGTGCGCGATCCGGTTCCGACCGAGGCTGCTACTTCACGAATGATTTGAATCGTGCAGGTATTGTTAAAAGGCTGCGTGACGCTGATCACCGTGGTAAAAGCGGTCGACGAAGTGGTGCACGAGAAAAACGCGCGGGCGGTTTGTGAGCCGGTCAACTCAGCCGGAAGTCCCACAATGTTCTGGTAATCAAAGAAAACCGGCGATCCGCCAGGAACTGTTTCAAAACTCGATACAGGCGCGCTGTTGGTGAAAACGAAATCCTGTGAACCGAACCTTTCGGTAAATTGTGCGAATGTTACGGTTGTGCAAGTTTGCGCATTTATTAATGCCGCAGGTAACAATAACACTGATAAGATAAAAGCCATTCTCCATAATAGAGATGACCTAAATGAATATTCTTTTTTCATAACTCTCCCCTTAATAACAAAAATTTTTTTACAAAATAACAAATTATGTACGCCTTAAACAATTAAGACATACCAAATTCCAGAAATACTACAATGCTCACAGATTAACTCTGATTATGTTTTTTGTAAACAAAAATTTACCCTGATGAAGATTTTTTTGTTGTTACTCAAACAAAGATAAGGGATTTATCGCGCCGCCGGTTGTATATACGCCAAAATGCAGATGCGGAGGCGTGCCTCTAGCGTTTCCGCTCGTGCCGACATAGCCGAGAATCGTGTCAAACGTTACCGACTCGCCGACCTGTAAATTCTCCGCGTAGCGTTCGAGGTGTGCGTAATAATAAACGCGTCCGCCGGCGCCGATTATCCAAACCGTATTGCCGCCCAGGTTATTTTCGGCGATACGCCAGACGTAGCCGTCGACAGCCGAATAAACCGGCGTGTTGCGCGGCGCGAAAATATCCTGACCTTGATGCGTGCGGTCATTGCCGCGCGGCGCGCCCCATGTGTCGGCAATTTGTCCGGCTTTGATATTGCGAACAGGAATTTTTATCTTTTCCTCGGGCTGCCGGGATAAAAGCGCGGCGTATTTAAATGGAGCCGTCACCGTTCGCTTTGACTGTTCGACCAGTTCGATTTCAGGCTCGAAATTATTAGCGAAAGCAAATACGGCAAAGAGTATTGCCGCTATAATTAAAAGCTTTTTAAGCATTACGCAATTTTTGATGAATCAAAGAATGTTAGTGTTGGAAAAATTTTGCGATAGAAGCTAAATCGTTCGATCGCAATGCTTTTCTTTACACATTTTCTACGCGACAATTATAATAAAAACCCCAATCCTTTTTTCGGAGAAGATATGAAAACCAATTGTTTCAAATTACTTTTATTAGCGCTTGTTTTGCTTGTTTTCGGACAAACTTTTCTGTTGGCGCAACCGGCGCGGCAGCAAGCCGAAGATTTAGCCAAATACATACAGCAAAATTATTCGAAGCGCGAAGTGATGATTCCGATGCGCGACGGCGTGCGGCTTTTCACCTCTATCTACGAGCCGAAAGATAAAACTCAGAAGTATCCGATTATGCTCAATCGCACGCCTTACACGGTTTCGCCGTACGGCGCCGACAAATTTAAAACCTCTTTAGGTCCCGACGAGCTTTTTCCGCGCGAAGGTTATATTTTCGTTTACCAGGACGTGCGCGGGCGCTGGATGAGCGAAGGCGAATTCGTCAACGTCCGCCCCGATATCGAAAACAAAACCGATAAAGATATCGACGAATCGACCGACACTTTCGATACGGTCGAATGGCTTTTAAAGGACATCGTCAGCGACAACGGGCGCGTCGGCATTTACGGCATTTCGTATCCGGGTTTCTACACTTCGGCGGGAATTATCGATTCGCACCCGGCAATCAAAGCCGCATCGCCGCAGGCGCCGGTTTCCGATTGGTTTCACGGCGACGATATGCATCACAACGGCGCTTTGATTCTCGCGCAAAACTACGCTTTTTTCCGCAATTTCGGTCAGCCGCGCCCGGTTCCGGTTTCAAACGGCGATTCTTTGAAAAAATGGACGGGTCGCGAAACGCAGGACGCTTACGATTATTTTTTGAAAACCGGCGGCTTAAAAGAAGTAGCCGATTCTTACGAAAAAAGTTTGGGAATACGCATCGGCTTTTGGGACGAAATGATGGCGCATCCGACTTATGACGATTGGTGGAAAGCTCGCAATATTCTGCCGAAACTGAAAAACGTCAAAACCGCCGTGATGACGGTCGGCGGCTGGTACGACAACGAGAATTTGTACGGCGCGCTTCGAACTTACGAGCATATCGAGCGTCAGAATCCGGGAATTTACAACGTGCTTGTAATGGGACCTTGGTTTCACGGCGGTTGGATACGTTCGGACGGCGACTGGCTCGGAACGGCTTATTTCGGCGCGAAAACCGGCGTCGATTATCGCTCCAGGTTCGAGCTGCCTTTCTTCAATCATTTTCTGAAAGATAAAGGCGATATTTCGCAAATCAAGGAAGTAAACGTATTCGATACGGGCGCGAACGTTTGGAAATCGTTTGAAAATTACTCGCCGGCGGTCAGCAGCGACACGGCTTTGTACTTAACCGAAAACGGCGGTCTTTCGTTTGAAACGCCGAAAACGCGGAGCGGTTATAACGAATACGTTTCCGATCCGCTCAAACCGGTTCCGTACACGCAGAAAATCACGCTTAATTACCCGCGCGATTATATGACCGAAGATCAGCGCTTCGCTTCGACGCGCCCGGACGTTCTGGTTTATCAAACCGAGCCTTTGACCGAAGACGTAACGGTTGCGGGAGATATAAAAAATTCGCTGACGATTTCATCGAGCGGCACGGATTCGGATTTCGTCGTTAAATTGATCGACGTTTTTCCGGACGATTACAAATTTCCCGAAAACGTTAAACCGCCGGAAACTTCAGCTTTTTCAGTCTTTCAGCCGGGCGGCTATCAAATGCTTCTGCGCGGCGACATAATGCCCGCGCGTTTTCGCAACAGTTTTGAAAAACCCGAAGCCTTAAAGCCGAACGAGCCGACGAAATTGAATTTCACGATGCCGGGCGTCGCGCACACTTTCAAAAAAGGACACCGCATCATGATTCAAATTCAAAGCACCTGGTTCCCGCTCGTTTCGCGCAATCCGCAGAAATTTATGCCGAATTACAAACTCGCGTCCGCGGCTGATTTCCAAAAAGCGGCGCAGCGCGTTTATTTCGGCGCAAACGCTTCGGCGATCGTTTTGCCTGTGGTTAAGAAATAATTCAGCAAAGCGGCGCAGAAAACGCGGAGATAAGAAAAATAAATGGAAAAACAAAAAGAAAAAGCTGCCCTAAAATTTTAATTTACGCGGTTAAATATTAATTTACACGCGTAAATTTTACGTTTAAGTTTTATTCCCGTTTTTTAATTTTTCTCTGTGTTCCCCGCGCCTCTCCGGACGCGCTCTTTTTCTGTTTTTATCGAAATTCTGGTAAGTTTATATATTGATACTAATTTCACCTGGAGACTTTCTTATAATATGCCTTCGACTACGATTGCTTGCGGTATTTTATTAGTTTTAATCGGCTTGACCGGTTACGCCTACGGAATGACCGGCGGAAACGCCAGCCTGACGGCTTTGATCCCGGCTTTGTTCGGTTTGATTTTAGTCGCGCTCGGCGCGGTCGCGCGCGCGAAAGAGAATCTGCGCAAACATTTGATGCACGCCGCCGTCACGGTCGGCTTGATCGGTTTTTTAATGACTGCCGGAAGACTCGTTATGAATTTGAGCCGTCTGACATTGAATGCCGCAACGACGGCACAAATCGCGATGGCTGTCGTGTGCCTGATTTTTGTGCTTTTGTGTATTAAATCCTTTACTGAGGCGCGGCGGAATAGGGTAGTTTAATTTCGATAACAAAACCGCCGCCGCTTTCGGCATTTCTCGCGGTAATTTTCCCTTTATGCGATTGAACGGCTTGCTCGGCGATCGCCAATCCTAAGCCGACGCCGCCCGATTTTCTGTCGCGCGCTTTGCTGACGCGATAAAACGGCGTAAACAGGTTGGCGAGTTCTTCTTCGGGCACGCCCGGTCCGTAATCCCTGACTGTAATGGTTATTTCGTGCCTGTTATGACTTAGGTAAACTTCGACGACATCGTTTGTATACCGAAGCGCGTTTCTCAGCACGTTTTCAATCGCGCTTTTCATCAAAGATTTGTTGCCGTAAATTTCACAATTGATATTCTGCACGATTACCGCTTTCTTATTCTGGCTTTCGGCTTCGAAATTCGCGTCGGCGACAACCTTTTCGATCAATTTGCAAAGATCGATCTGTTTCCTTTCGATTGTTTCCGATTGGCTTTCGAGCCGCGAGAGCTGCAATATTTGAGAGATCATTTCGTTGAGAAGCTTGGCTTCTCGTTCGATACGGTCGAATAACCCGAGAGATTCGGGATTTCCTTTTTGTCTGGCTAGTTCGAGCGCGACGTTAAGCCGCGCGAGCGGCGAGCGCAATTCGTGTGAAACGTTTCTCGACAAACGCTTTTGAGAATTTATCAGCGCCTCGATGCGTTCCGCCATTTCATCGAAATCTCTCGCCAGTTTTGCGATTTCATCGCCTCGATTGCCGATCTTGGGCGCGACGCGCGTTTGCAGATTTCCGGCGGCGAGCTTTTTTGCCGCATCGCTTAATTTTATAATCGGGTCGGAAAGATAACGCGCAAAAACATAGCAAACAGCCATCGCCGTTAAGAATAATCCGAGCAGGCGAAGATAGCGGCTGTTGGCTTCACCGAAAAAAGGCGTCGGCTGCGCCCTGTCCCATTTGACGAACAAAACGTAGCGATCGCCGTTTGACCGAAACAAAGTTCTGGCGGCGTAAACCGCTTCCGGGCGCTGAGTTTCGATTTCGACGGCGTTGCTTTGTAAAGTTCTGGCAATCAAGGACTGAATCACATCGTTTTGGACGTTTTCCAGATGAAGGATTTCTCCTTTCGCATTTATCAAGCCGATTTCTTCGATCGTCTCGGCGTCCCTGACGCGCTGCAAAAACTCGTTAAGTCCCTTTTCACCCTCGTTGTTGTAAATTTGTTCGGCGGTTTCGGCATAAATACTCGTTTGATTGATAACCGAAAGATGCCAGCGAATAACAATCGGTTCGGCTTGCGTCGTCCATGTGATGAACATTACGACGCCTACCATCAACGCGATTGCCACGAGAAACCAGAGAAAGAGTTTGACGAATAAATTCATAAGCGTTAAGTGAAAAGCGTGAGGCGCTCGGAGTATAAATTAAAAAAACATATTTCGAGCTCGTCCGCCGCAGCCCCGAGCGTTTCACTTTTAGAGAACGGTGTAGATATAACCGACCGAGCGAATGGTTTTTATTCTTTCTTCATCTTCGCCCGATCGTTTGCCCAGTTTTTTTCGAAGATTGCTGATATGCATATCGAGGCTTCGGTCAAAAGGAGAAAGATCTCTTTCCAAGACTTTGCGGCTCAAATCTTCTTTTTTGACGATTCTGCCCGCATCCTTTATCAGCGCTGTCAGCAAGTCGAACTCGACCGAAGTTAAATTCAAATCCTCGCCTTCGCGCTTTGCCGAACGCGCCGACATCGAAATTTCCAGATCATCGACGTTTATTTTTTCAAATGCCGGATCTCCTTCGTCAACGCTGTAAACTCTGCGCAGAATCGCCCTGATTCGCGCCAGCAATTCGCGCGGATTAAAAGGTTTCGCCAGGTAATCGTCCGCTCCGCTTTCCAGCCCGACAATGCGTTCCATATCATCGCCGCGCGCGGTCAGCATTAAAACCGGAACCTTCGACGTCTGCCGCAGCTCGCGCAAAACGTCGAAACCGTTTTTTTTCGGCAGCATCACGTCCAGTATTATCAGGTCAACAGCTTCGGTGAGCGCTTTTTGCAATCCGCGCTCGCCTTCGTGAACAGTTTTTATTTCGAATCCTTCCGGGGAAAGATATTCCGAAATAAGCTCGCATAAGTCTTCATCATCATCAATAATCAAAATTCGGTTCATAGACGAAATAATTTTACGGCAAAACGTATTTTCCCGCTCCTGGCTTTATTTATTTTTGTAAAAGCTGTTTTAGTTAAATTCATTAATCGCGATTTTTCCACCGATCATAACAAACTTGATATTTCCCTCTTTATCGAGCGCAACCAGGTCGGCTCGTTTCCCGACTTCGATCGAACCGCAAAAGGCTTCCGCGCCGAGAAGTTTTGCAGGATTCAAGCTCGCCATTTCCGAAACCTCCGACCGGGTAAAACCGAGTTTCAACATTCGCTTGACGGCGTCGTGCATTGTAATGACGCTGCCCGCGATGCTTCCGCGCTCGTTTTGCGTTTGTCCGTTTACGACCGAAACCTTTTCGCCCCAAAGCTCGAATTCCCCGTCGCCGAGTCCGGTCGGCGCAACCGAATCGCTGATCAGCGAAACATGCTCGGGCGTTTTTGTGCGGCATGCGAATTTAAGCATTTTTTGATGAACGTGGATGCCGTCGGCGATAATATCGAAAGTAACTCCGGCTTTGGTCAAAGCCCAGCCGACGACGCCGACGTTTCGATGATGCAATCCGGTCATCGCGTTATAAAAATGCGTCAGATGTTTTGCGCCCGCTTCGTATGCTTTGTCCAATGTCTGCAAATCGGCATTCGTGTGCCCGATTGAAACGATCCAGCCTTCCGCCACAAGATTTTTTACAAGCTCGACGCCGTTTTCTATCTCGGGAGCGAGCGTCGTTAAATGAACGCCGCTTTCAAGCTTCGGAATTTCGCGGATTTCATCCCCGTTTCTAAACGTCTTAAAATACTGCGGTCGAAGCGCTCCGCACATTTTTTCATTAGCAAAAACTCCTTCGTAATGCACTCCCAAAATCCGCGCGGCGGGCTCGCTCGCTTCCGAATCCTGCGTTCGCATCACTTCGTCGATGGCGTCGATGCCCCTTTGATAATTCTCAATCGAATCCGGCACAAAAGTCGGCAGCCACGCCGTCACGCCCTGAGCCGCCAGAAATTGCGAGACTTTTCTCAAATCATCCGCCGTCGCCGAATTTACATCAACCCCGACCGCGCCGTGATTATGAATATCGATAAAGCC
>JAOAPX010000193.1 GCA_025463125.1 Acidobacteriota bacterium
AGAAATTTACGACGGCATTTTAAAACGCTCGTCGCTCGAAGAAATGTTTCAGCCCGTGATCGCCGCGCCTACGGACGCCAACGGAAACGCCGGTTTTACGACCGACATCGGCTTAATTTATTTTCTAGACAGACAAAAAGGCGAAACATTTTTAGGACACGGCGGCGACCAGAACGGATTTATCAGCTACCTCGAATTCAACCCGAAAAAGCGCACGGCTTCCATTCTCGTTTTCAACACGAATATTTTATTGCCGGAAAACACTCCGCTTGAAAAAGATACGGTCGGGAAACTCAGAAAAGCCGTCCGGTTGCTGCACGAAAGCGTTAAAAATTAGCTGCTGTTAATTCTTTGTAAAGTATTTTTCAATGTCATCAAAAAGGCTTTTCGCTATAATAAAATTTCTTTCCTAAACTCTATTTTTTAGATTAATATGGAGCATTATGAAAGGATTTACTTCATATCTTTTCGTCGCGCTTTTTACTTTCGCAATCAGCGTTTTCGGAACAATGATTTTCTTTTATCAACCTTTAAAAGTTGAGAAATCGGAAAATTCGGTTACATTCGCAGAAACCAAAGTTGAATCGAAGCAAAATTTGACAAATAACGAGCCGCTGAGACAAACCGAACTGAAATCGCTTTCGCCTTATGATATTGAAAGTTACATATATAACAATCCGCAAAGTGATATAAACAATGTTTGGCAAAAATTGAATATATCGGAAAAATTTAACAGTCTACCGAATTGGGAAAAAAATGAGAGTTTTTTAGGTGTTTGCAACAGTTGTGAGGCGGAAACTTTTCAATATAATTTAGACGACGAGCCAGGCGATGAAGTTCTTTTGCGAATAGCTGATAATTCACATGAATCTTGCCGCTATTTGCTTTTCAAACATATCAATTCAGAAAACGATTCGTGGAAACTTTTAGGTTTTATTGACCACGATTTCGGAAGATACCAAATGCCGCAGCATTCTTTTCTTTTAAGCGGCGGAAAGAGTTTTTTAGTGGTGCAGGTTCAAACTCAATCAGGTTCGGGAGTCGCGCATTATACCGACAGATTATTCGCAGTTCATAAAGAAAAATTAATTGAGTTGCTGGATTATCCCGCAGATGGGCATCAATCACTTCTCGCGTATCAAGGAAATCGAGAATTTTCCGGGCGTGTCAGCGATTGCAAAATTGAAAACGGCAAGGCGCAAATAGAAATTGAGTTTAGAGTAAATTACAGCGGTTGGGATGGAAAAACCAATTCAGATTTTTTATTATGGAATAAAATACAAAAAGCAGTTTATACAAAATCGCTAAACTCGAAACGAAAAAAATTAGATTCATCAAAATCCGATATAACTCAAGAAGAAATTGACACAATCTATAACATTGATTCTTCAACCGATGAGGATGTTCTCAAATATAATTTTGAACAATTAAAAACAATCGCCCGAAAAAAAGGCGCAGCCAATCAATGGCTGCGCGAATTTCTTCGATATTGCAAATCTTCCAAAGAAAAAAGAGAGTTGGAGAAAATTATTCGTAAATAATTTCTCCAGCTTTTCTAAATCAACTTTTTCGCTTTCTTGACGACATTCTCAACCGTAAATCCGTAATCGCGGAAAACGTCTTCGGCTGGTGCGGACGCGCCGAATTTATCGACCGTCAGCGTGTCGCCATCGAGTCCGACGTATTTCGCCCAGCCTAAAGATACGCCTGCTTCGATTGCCAGGCGCGCTTTGATGTTTCGGGGCAAAACGGATTCTTTGTATTCATCTGTTTGCTCGTCGAAAAATTCCCAGCAGGGCATCGAAACGACGCGCGTCGGCGTGCCTTCGGCGTTTAATTTTTCGCGCGCTTCCATCGCCAGACCGACTTCCGAGCCGGTGGCGATAATGATTAATTTCGGTTCGGTTTGCTCGCCCTGCGCGTTTTCGGCTTCGGCTAAAATGTACGCGCCTTTGTGCAAGCCTTTCGCGTCAGCGAATTTATTGCGGTCAATGACCGCGACTTTCTGGCGCGAAAAGGCGAAAGCCGTCGGCGCGTCTTTGCGCAAAAGAGCGGCGCGCCAGGCTTCGCGGGTTTCGTGCGCGTCGCACGGGCGAATTAATGCCAGATTCGGGATTGCGCGCAAGGCGGCGAGATGCTCGACCGATTGATGCGTCGGACCGTCTTCGCCCAAGCCGATCGAATCGTGCGTGAAAACGAAAAGAACCTGGATGCGCGAAAGCGCTGCGAGACGAATCGCCGGGCGCATATAATCGCTGAAGGTTTGAAACGTGCCGCCGAACGGGATCACGCTGCCGTAAAGCGCCATTCCGTTCATCGCCGAGCCCATCGCGTGTTCGCGGATGCCGAAATGGATGTTGCGGTTTTGGTATTTTCCAGCCTGAAAATCTTCGGAAGCCTTGATATACGTATTATTTGAAGGCGTCAGATCTCCCGAGCCGCCGATCAGCTGCGGAATCGCGCCGGCGATGGCGTTGATGACTTCGCCCGAATACGCGCGCGTCGCTTTCGATTCGACCGTTTCGAATTTCGGCAAAGCGTCTTCCCAGCCGTCGGGCAATTCGTTGCGGCGCGTGTCTTTTAAGGTTTGTCCGAGCTCGGGATATTCTTTTTCGTATTTTTCGACGAGCGCTGCCCAGTCTTTTTCGAGCTGCGCGCCTCGTTCGACGGCTTCGAGAAAATGCTCGGAAACTTCCGCCGGAACGTAAAAATGCTTGTTTTCATCCCAGCCTAAATTGCGTTTCGTTTCCTTGACGGCGTCTTCGCCCGGAGCGTCCGAGTGCGCTTTCGAAGTGCCCTGTTTCGGCATTCCGAAACCGATAATCGTTTTAACGCGAATGAGTTTCGGCTTGTCCTTGATTTTTTGCGCTTCTTTAATGGCTTTTTCTATCGCTTCGATATCGTTGCCGTCAGCGACTTCCGAAACGTGCCAGCCGCACGATTCGAAACGCTGTGTGACGTTTTCGGTAAACGCGAGATCGGTCGAGCCGTCGATCGTAATCTTGTTATCGTCGTAAAGATAAATCAGGTTGTCGAGCTTTAAATGCCCGGCAAGTGAAGCCGATTCGTAAGAAACGCCTTCCATCAAATCGCCGTCCGAGCAGATGCAGTAAATATAATGATCGATAACCGGAAAACCTTCCTGATTAAACTGCGCCGCGAGATGCTTCTGCGCCATTCCCATCCCGACGCCGTTTGCAAAACCCTGCCCCAAAGGTCCGGTCGTGATTTCAACGCCCGGCGTCATGAAATTTTCCGGGTGTCCCGGCGTTTTCGAATGAAGCTGGCGGAAATTTTTCAGCTCGTCGAGCGATAAATCGTAGCCCGTCAGATGCAGCAAACTGTAGATCAGCATCGAGCCGTGACCGGCGCTTAAAAGAAAGCGGTCGCGGTTAAACCATTGCGGGTTTTTCGGATTGTGGCGCATAAAGCGCGTCCACAAAACATAAGCCGCCGGAGCCATCCCGAGCGGCAATCC
>JAOAPX010000054.1 GCA_025463125.1 Acidobacteriota bacterium
TCCGATTAAAGCTATTTTCATAAAAATTTAAGAGCATTTATCCACGGATAAACACTGATAGACACTGATAAAAAGCAGGATAAATCAAAATTTATTTCAAATAGAAATCCTTTTGACCTGAATTTTCGCGTGCCCGAAATTGATAAGAAGGCAAGCCTTCAAGTTTCGTGGCTTTCAAGTAATTCAAGCTGTTTTATCTGCGTTTATCCGCGCAAATCCGCGGCTAATAACTTCTTCACCAAGTTCACATAAAGCCCGACCGCTTCTTCCAAATCCTTTTTCAAAACAAACTCGTCTTTCGTATGCGCCACCAGAATCGAGCCCGCGCCTAAAAGCAGCGGCGTTCCCCAGTTTGAAAGATGCGGGATGTCGGTTGTAAAGCGGACGACTTTTTGATTAAAGCCTTCGACTTCGAGCATTTTCACCGGCAGCGCGACGGATGAAACTTCGATTTCGCCGCGCCCGTCGATCGCTTTTTCCAGCGCCTCCAAAACGGGCTTTTCTCCGGTCGTCAGTCGTATGTGCAGACCGGCTTCGGCGCTCGGCGGAACGATGTTGGTTTTCAAACCGCCGCCGAGCAAACCGATGTTGCAGGTCGTTTCGCCGAAAAACTCGTCGCCCGGAAACGCGATCCGGCGCACGTCGGTTAAAATATCCAGAAGCTTTTCAATCGCCGACTCGCCCATTTCCGGGTACGCCGAATGCGCCGCAACTCCTTTTGTTTTTACGAAAAGCCGCAGTGAACCTTTCGAGCCGATCGCCAGATCGTTGTCGGTCGGCTCGCCGTTGATCATATATTCGCATTTGGCGGCAAGCGGGTGCAGGTTTGCGGCTTTCGCGCCCGAGCTTCCCTGCTCTTCGTCAACCGTGTAAAGCAAACCGATGTCCTCGACGCCCTGTTTTCTCAATTCCTCAGCCGCAAAAATCTGCGAAGCGATAATTCCTTTCGCGTCGCACGCGCCGCGCCCGTAAATTTTTTCCGCGTCTTCGCTCGCCTCGATAAACGGCGGCACCGTGTCCATATGCGTCGAGAGAAAAACGCGCGGCTTCTCGTTTAAATAAGCGATAACATTATTTTGATTCGACGAAACCGGCTGCAATTCGACAGTCCAGCCGAGAGATTCCAGGTAATCGCGCAGGTAAAACCCGACCGCCTGTTCGTCGTCAGAGATCGATGGAATATCGATTAAGGTTTTCGTAAGTTCGAAAAGATTCATAAAAAGTTTTTACCACATAAAAAGCTTAAAACGCCGGATATTTAACTATTCATTTTATTTCCGCATTTTTTCCGCTGTCAAAACAAAAAGAAAACCCGGAAGACAATTGAGCGGCTTTCATTCTTTTACGGCAAATAAAAAATACTACAAATAAAACGAGGCAAATCCGACGCGTCGAACTTGCCTCGTTTGCAATCGTTTTGCCGGTCGTTACGTGCCCGACATTCCGGCTGTTTTCGATGTCGCCATCGCTTTTTGAAGCAGCGACGGCATACTCGATTCGAGCGCCTGCGCGGTCATTTCTTCCTGCTGCAAGTTTTCGCTGAGCAGCCGGGTGATTTCCGCCTGTCCCATCATTTGAGCGCTGGAAATCAAGCCGCGATAGCAGGCTATTTCAAAATGTTCGACTTTTGAATTAGCCCCGTTAATTGTCAAATCCGCCAGCGCCGGGACGTCCGACGTCGCGGTCAGCATTTTATTGCCTTCGGTGACGAGCCCTTCGGCGGCGTCGCAGGTCACGCGTTTTGCCGTTAAGCCTAAAATTTCGTGAACTCTCGTTAAATTAACGATTTGCTGTTCGGTTTCGGCGATATG
Source organism: Acidobacteriota bacterium (assembly GCA_025463125.1). Classification (GTDB taxonomy): domain Bacteria; phylum Acidobacteriota; class Blastocatellia; order Pyrinomonadales; family Pyrinomonadaceae; genus SXVE01. The sequence continues at coordinate 1,812 of JAOAPX010000054.1, forward strand.
TTTTTTGAGCATCGCCTTTACGTCAGCCGAACTCGCGCTTTCGAGCATCGTCTGCTGCGCATCCAAAAATTGATGTTCGGCGTCGTAAATAGCGCCGAGCTCGTGAGTGAATTTTTCTTCAAGCGTGTTGATTGTCATAATTTTACTCCTTCTATTTTTTCACCCGGATATGTCAATAAAAAATATTGCGTAAGTTTTCGGGCTGATTTCAAAGAAGCAAACTTTATGCCGCACGCGTGTTTTCGATGATCACTCAATTACAATAAAAATAGATTTTTCATTATAAATACAAACGGGAAACCGTACGTTAAAAATCAAACGGATTGTGCCGTATGAATACACTTTAAGAACAAATTTCAATCGCTACGCCGCTTTATTATTCGAGCATTCGACGGTGAAAAACGCGTCGTGGAGTCTTTTTATAGCTTCCGCGGCGCGATCCTGCTTGACGACAAACGTCAGATTTACGCTCGAAGCTCCGTGCGAAACCAGCGAAATGTTAATGTCTTCAATCGTCGAAAAGATCTTCGCCGCAAGCCCGGGCGTTGTGCGCAATCCTTCGCCGACAACGCATATGACCGCGTTTTCCGTTTCGATCCGCACGCGCCCGAGACGTTCTAAATCTTTGACGACCTGTTCGAGCGAATCCGTGTTGTCGATCGTCAGCGCGAGCGAAACTTCCGAAGTCGAAATCACATCGATGACCGTTCTGTGCCGCTCGAAAATCTGAAAAAGCGCCGACATAAAACCGTATGAACCGAGCATACGCGCCGACGTAACGCGCAGAATCGTGATGCCTTTTTTGTATGCGAGCGACTTGATTTTATTCGGAGTTTCACCGGATTCGGCTAAAACCATCGTGCCGCGCTCTTCCGGCTGGTGCGAATTGCAGACGCGAACAGGAATCGCGTAATCGACCGCCGGCTGAATCGTTTTCGGATGCAAAACTTTCGCGCCGAAATAAGCAAGCTCAGCCGCTTCTTCGTAAGACAAAACCGGCAGCGTGCGGGCTTCGGGAACAATGCGCGGATCGGTCGTCAAAACGCCGGTCACGTCAGTCCAAATCTGTATTTCTTTCGAATTTAATGCCGCGCCGACGAGCGCCGCCGAATAATCCGAGCCGCCGCGCCCTAAAGTCGTCGTTTCGCCGCTCCGGCTCGCCGCGATAAAACCGCCTAAAATCGGGATTTCGCCCGCTTCGATCAAAGAGCCGAGCTCGTCCTGGATTTGTTTCTCGGTTTCTTCCCAGATCGGAGTCGCCGCGCCGTATTCATCGTCGGTCACAATCAGGCGGCGCGAATCGATCTGGCGCGCGTTCAAACCGGCGGCGCGGCAAACTTCCGCCAAAAGTCTCGAAGAAAGCTGTTCGCCGTAAGAAACAATCGCGTCCTTGAGCATCGAAAGCGGCAGAGATCGGCGCGAAACGCGCATCAGCAAATCGCGCAGATCGGTTTTCGAAAAGGCGAGCTCGTCGGCGAAAGCTTTTTGCCGGTCTTCGCCGACGAGCTCGCGCGCGACCGCCGTGTGCCTTTCAAAATGCGGGGCGAGCGATGCAAACCCGGCTTCGTGATCGCCTTTTTTAGCCGCTTCAAAAGCGGACAGAAGCGCATCTGTAACTTTTGACATCGCCGAAGTTACGACAATCGGCGAATTGGCGCGCTCGCCCGTGACGATTTGCGCTACTCTTGCAAAAGCGGTCGCGTCCTGAACGCTCGTTCCGCCGAATTTCATAACAGTTGGTTTCAAGTGACTCAAAATAACTCCGTAAAATACCAAAAAATATCAAACAAAAAAGGTTAATCGCGAATGCACACGACTAACCTTTCTCTAAAACTCAAGATGGTTTCTCAACGCAAAAACAGCGCTGATTTTTGTCGTAGCACTTCAACACATTTGTTGACAGTCGAACGGATTTAGCCGCCCTGACCAGCTTTTTCATTTTTGAAGTTAAACAGAAAAAGCTTCGGCGATTTATCCCTTTCATCAGCTCATCAAAAAGACTTCAAACTCTCCGAACCGATTACTATTGAAAACCGCGCCTCTACAATTAATTTATGAAATAGCTTCTATCAGAAAAACTGACATTCACGAAATTGATAAACTAAAATCTGCGCGGGTTTTTGTCAAGTCGGGCAAACCGGAAAACCTATTTTACCCGCATAAAACCGCGCCGCCGTTGATGTTTAGAATCTCGCCTGTAATATGCTGCGACCAGTCCGACAGCAGAAAACAAATCGAAAGCGCCACGTCGTCGGTCGTCGCCACACGTTTTAACGGGATCGAATTAATCACCGATTGTTTATAACTTTCGTCTTCGAAGACCGGGCGCACCATCGCGGTTTCGATCCAGCCGGGCGCGACGCAGTTAACGCGAATTTTCGGGCAAAGCTCGCTCGCCAGCGCTTTCGTAAAACTGATTTGACCGCCTTTCGATGCGGCGTAATTCGAATAATTCGCTTCGCCGCGCTGTCCTGCCGTCGAAGAAACAAGAACAATCGCGCCGCTAGCCTGTTTTTTAATCGAAGGGACGCACGCCTTTGTCATCGCCCAGGCGGCTTTTAAATTCGTGTTCAAAACCCTGTTCCACGTTTCTTCCGACATTTCTTCGATCGGCGCGCCTTCCCAGATTCCGGCGTTCAAAACAAGCAAATCGATGCGCCCGAATTTTTCGATTGCCGCCTGCGCGATGTTTTGCGCCGCCTGCCATTCGGAAACGTCGCCCTGGACGGCGATTGCCGCGACGCCGAATTTCTCGCATTCGGCGACGGCTTTTTCGGCTTCGTCGCCGCGATTTAGATAATTAACGACGACGTTTGCGCCGGCTTGAGCCAGGCGCAAAGCGGTTGCGCGCCCGACGCCGCGAGACGCGCCCGTCACGACAGCCGTTTTACCGGCGAAAAGATTTTTGGGAAGCTCGATGTTGGAAACACTACTCATAATTTATCCTTTTTGGAACATAAATTAAGAACGAAATTTATTTTACCGGAACCGCGCCGCCATTTATATCTAAAATCTCGCCCGCGATACGCCGCGATTAATTTCAAGCGGTAAAAGCAATCGAAAGCGTGATGCCATCCGCAGTCGCGACACGCTTTAGAGGAATTTCGCCGATCACGCGATGCACGAAATCGTCGCCGCCGAAAACAGGCTCATTCAAACCGTCGGCGCCTTATCCGCATTTGATTAATCGCTTTTCATCCTGGCTGTTAATGATTAATCCTTACTATTAATCATTAATTAAAATTTCTTTTAATATCTTGCTCGTCTGCGCCGTATCGCTTAAAAAAGCGTCGTGACCGTCGGGCGAAATCATTTCAATATAATTTACATCGACGCCGTTTCGCCGCATTTTCCCGGCTAAAGCCCGGACGTCTTTTGCCGGGAAAAGCCAATCCGTGGAAATTCCGATCAGATAAATCTGAGCCTTTATGCGGCGAAGCGCCGCTTCTTCCGAGTCGTAATTCGAACGGATTTCAAACAAATCCATCGCTTTTGTGATTGTTTTGTAAGTACCTGAATCGAAACGCTTTCTGAAAACTTCGCCCTGGTAATCGAGATAACCCGCGATGTCGAAGCGGGCGTCGATTTTTTCAAAAGGATTTTCGCCGCTGCGGTCTGGGCGGCGGGCGAATTTCTCATCGAAAAGATCCGCCGATTTGTAGGAAAGCATAGCGAGTGCGCGGGCAAGCGAAACGCCGTCGTTGCCGCCGTTCCCGTTTTCTTCGAGCCGTATCGCCCAGCGCTGCAGATGATTGAGCGCGAGCCCCATCGCCGAAAGCTCGCAGGCGCCGATAACTATGCTTTTTTCAGTCGCTTCCGGGAAATCCGTGGCAAACCGCAAAGCGCACATTCCGCCGACGGAGCCGCCGACGACGGCTTTTAGTTTTTCTATGCCGAGACGGTCTAAAACCTGTTTCTGCGCCCGGACTATATCGGCGACAGTGACGAGCGGAAATTCCGAATCGTTTTTGTCGGCGTAAAACTCCACGGAACTTGCGCCCGTCGAACCGTAGCGCGAGCCTAAAAAATTGATGCAGATAAACGCGTATTCGTCAGTATTTAGGGCACATCCGCTGCCGATCAAGCCGTGCCACCAATCGCCGATTCTTGCCGAACCGGTCAGCGCGTGAAACACCAGAACCGCGTTTGATTTGTCGGCGTTTAATTCGCCGTAAATAGCGTAATGCTGATTTAATCGAGGCAAAACCGCTCCCGAGACGAGCTCAAACGGCTCGTCGAAAATACAGTCTGCCTCGATTGTTGGTTCTAAATTCATTTAACCTAAAACTAAATTAAGCGGCTTGCGCGGCGAAAGCAAAAACCGATTCGTAAACCTACGTTCGATTCCCCTGTTTTGACGCCGCGCAAAAAGCCTTTAAGTGTCCGAAAATAATTTCGCGCCCGGTTGTAACCGATTTCCGGCTTGTTCGTTTATTTTCAATTATTAAACGCCGCCCGCGCCCGAAGCAGCCTGAATTCCCTCGCTCGAGGCGTCGCCCGCCGGTTCGGGAAGAGCCTCGCTTTTGCCGCGCAGAGCGCTGTCCAGATCGGCGATGATGTCGCGCGCGTCTTCGATTCCGACCGAAAGACGAATCAATTCCGGCGTCACTCCGGTTGAAACTTGTTCTTCCGCCGTCAATTGCGCGTGCGTCGTCGAAGCCGGGTGAATGACGAGCGATTTCGCGTCGCCGATGTTTGCCAGAAGGCTGAAAAGCTTAACCGAATTGATAAACTTTTTGCCCGCTTCGTATCCGCCTTTAATGCCGAACGTCACAATCGCGCCCGCGCCGTTCGGCAGGTATTTTTGAGCTAAATCGTAATATTTGCTCGATTTGAGCCCGGGATAATTGACCCATTCGACCAGCTCGTGGCTTTCGAGGAATTCGGCGACCTTGAGCGCGTTTTCGCTGTGACGCTCCATGCGCAAATGCAGAGTTTCCGCGCCTTGCAGCAGCAAAAACGACGAAAAAGGCGAAAGCGCCGCGCCCGTATCGCGCAAGCCCTGAACGCGCGCCTTGATGATAAAGGCGAGATTTCCGAAAGCTTCCGTGTAGGAAACGCCGTGATACGACGGATCGGGCTCGACAAAATCTTTAAATCTGCCCGAAGCTTTCCAATCGAATTTTCCGGCATCGACGATTATGCCGCCGATGGTCGTTCCGTGTCCGCCGATAAATTTCGTCGCCGATTCAACGATGATGTCGGCGCCGAATTCGATCGGTCTGACCAGCGCGGGGCTCGGCGTCGTGTTGTCAACGATCAGCGGCAAGCCGTTGCGGTGCGCTATCTCAGCCAGTTTTTCGATATCGATCACGTCGAGCTTCGGGTTGCCGACCGTTTCCGTGTAAATCGCCCGCGTTTTTTCGTTGATCGCCGCTTCGATTCCCGCGTAATCGGCTGCGTCGGCGAAGTGAAACTTGATGCCGAGCTTCGGCAAAGTGTGGTGAAAAAGATTATAAGTTCCGCCGTAGAGCGAAGTGGTCGAAACGATTTCGTCGCCGGCTTGCGCGATCGTCAAAATGGCGAGAGTTTGGGCAGCCTGCCCGGAAGCGGCTGCGAGCCCCGCCGCGCCGCCTTCGAGCGCCGCGATTCTCTGCTCGAAAACGTCCGTCGTCGGGTTCATAAGGCGCGTGTAGATGTTGCCGAATTCCTTTAAAGCGAACAGCCGCGCCGCGTGGTCGGCGTCGTTAAACGTGTACGAAGTCGTTTGATAAATCGGAACCGCTCGCGAGTTCGTCGCCGAATCGGGCGTCTGCCCGCCGTGAATCGCCAATGTGTTGAAATGATAATTTTTATTTTCGTCTGACATATTTTTATTTATTTTAAACCAC
>JAOAPX010000061.1 GCA_025463125.1 Acidobacteriota bacterium
TGAAAAAGCACAATGTGAGTTTCGCGGAAGCTCAAACGGTTTTTGGTGATTCGCTGGCGAGAATTTTCGACGATGAAAATCATTCGTTTGAGGAAAAACGGAACGGGATTGTCGGGCATTCAATAAATAATCGGCTTTTGATTGTCAGTTTTACAGAAAAGGAAAATGATATAATAAGAATTATCAGCGCCAGAGAAACAACACCGGCGGAAAGGAGGAAATACGAAAATGCAAATGGATGAAAACGATGAGTTATTGCCAGAATATGATTTAGATTTTTCAAAATCCAAGTCGAATCGATTTGCGGAAAAGTATAATCGAACGCAAATATCCGTTGTTCTCGATGCCGACATCGCCGAAAAGTTTCCGAGTTCCGAATCGGTAAACCAGGCGCTCCGCTTTTTGGTCAGAATCACCGAGCAGCACAAAGGCGAATTAACGCATAAATGATATTTGTAGATTCACATTGTCATATTGACGGCGAGGCGTTTGACGCGGATCGCGATGAAATTGTGCGGCGCGCCAATGACGCGGGCGTTAAGGCGATGCTGACAATCGGGACGGGAAATCCGCACGACGGGGAAATAGAACGCGCCGTTCGCGTGGCTGAAAAGTATGAAAACGTTTTCGCGGCAATCGGCGTTCACCCGCACGACGCGAAACTTTACGACGATAAAGCCGAAAATCATTTGATAGACCTGGTTAAAAAAAGCGATAAAGTGATTGCCTGGGGCGAAATCGGGCTTGATTTTTATTACGATAATTCTCCGCGCGACGTTCAAAAAGAAGTTTTTCGCAGACAAATCCGCACGGCGAGAGAGCTGAATTTGCCGATTATTATTCATTCGCGCGATGCCGATTCGGAAACGGTCCAAATTCTACGTGAAGAGTGCGCGCCGAAAACGGAAAACGATGCGGATGGTAATTCTGAAAATTCTTTTCCGGGCGGCATTATGCATTGTTTCGGCGGAACGGCGGAGATGGCGAAGGATTTAATGGAAATCGGTTTTATGATTTCGTTTGCCGGAAACATAACGTTTAAGAAAGCCGACAATCTGCGCGATGCCGCGCGCGTCGTGACGCTCGATAAATTGCTGATCGAAACCGATTGCCCGTTTTTAACGCCGATCCCGTTTCGCGGCAAACGCAATGAACCGGCGTACGTTGTCCACACGGCAAAATTCCTTGCGGATTTTTACGAAATAGAGGTTGAGGAATTGGCGCGGCAAACAACGGAAAATTTCAAAAAGTTTTTCAATTTAACTTTTTGAAGCTTAAATGGTGAAAATCAATCCGAGCGTCAAAAACATCAGAAAAACAAAGCTGACGACTAATAAGCTGATATAACCAAGACTCCAGATGCGTCGCCCGCAAAACGGGCAATACATGTTGTGCCATCGCATTTTAACCATACATTGTGAGCAATAGTTGCGTTTTCGCTTTTTACTTCTCATAATAGCGAGTTTTTTATAGAGAAAATTTGGGCTTTTGTTACTTACGTCCTAAAATTCCATTAAAGATATACAGTGTTCTTACTATTTTCAGACAATGAAAATATGATTTTGAATGGATTTTGGCGCTTATTTGAATAATGTTATTATTCACGTTGATATATAAAAAAATAGAGAAAATTTATGGCAAAAGAAAATTCGTTCGATATAGTTTCAAAAACAGATTACGCAGAGATTACAAACGCGATTAACCAGACGACCAAAGAAGTTTCGCAGCGTTTTGATTTCAAAGGAAGCAAGGCGACCGTTGAGCTCGCCGACAAGGATTTAATCATGTCGGCTGAAGACGAAACAAAACTGCGTAATATGAACGATATATTGCAGGGCAAATTCGTCAAGCGCGGCATTTCCCTAAAAGCTCTCGATTACCAGAAAATCGAACCGGCAGCCGGCGGAACCGTTCGCCAAACCGTGAAAGTTCAGCAGGGAATTCCGATTGAAAAAGCCAAGGAAATCGTTAAATACATCAAAGACGCTAAATTAAAAGTACAGGCTTCGATTCAGGGCGAAACCGTGCGCGTTTCCGGCAAAGACCGCGATACGCTGCAGGAAGTCATCGCAAAGTTGAAAGCCAACGATTTCGGCATCGATATGCAGTTTGATAATTTCCGCTCAAATTAACATTTCGAGATGAAGAAACATCTGTCAGTTCCGGTATTTGCCGCGATCGCTTTGTGCTCGGCTTGCGCGCCGCAGCCTGTGAGAGTTGAAGGCGTTGCAATGATGCCTGCTTTTAACGACGGCGATAAACTTCTGATGGATAGGAATTTCGGCGAATTAAAAAGGGGCGATGTTATAATATTTCTTTACCCGAAAGACAGAACAAAGTCATATATCAAAAGAATAATCGGCTTGCCGGGCGAAACCGTTGAGATCCGCGAAGGTAAGGTTTACATAAACGATCAGATTCTGGAAGAACCTTATATCGATAAAATTTACGATCAGGGGCAAGCCAATTTCCCGCCCCGCAGTGTCCCTGAATATCAATATTTCGTGATGGGAGACAATCGTGATAACTCTTCCGATTCAAGATACTGGGGAACGGTCGATCAAGAGTTAATCAAAGGGAAATATTATATGACGTATTCGAAAGCGAAAGAATAAATGCAGACATTTTCACCAATCAGAGAAAAATTAAATCCGCAGATTGCGGCGAAAAAAATTTTCAGCTTGATAAAAGCCGAGATGGCTTTGGTCGAAGCCGAATTTGAGCGCCAGGCGAGCTCAAATATTCAGGTCATAAATTATTTAGGCGATTATCTGCGCGCATCGGGCGGAAAACGCGTTCGTCCGGCTCTTTTGCTTTTGTCCAATTACGCTGTCGGCGGAAACGCTTCGCGCGAGAATGTAGTTCGGCTCGCAACGGTTATGGAAATGCTGCACACGGCGACGCTCGTGCACGACGATATAATCGACAACGCCGATATGCGCCGCAGCCGCGAAAGCGTTAACGCGAAATTCGGCAATCAATCAGCCGTTTTAATGGGCGATTGGCTTTATATGTCGGCGTTTGAAACTTCGCTGAAAGAACGAAGCCTGGAAATCTTAGATATTTTAACGCGCCTGACGCGCAAAATGACCGAAGGCGAATTGATACAATTAACGATGCTCGGGCGTTCGGGTATCACCGAACAGGATTATTTCGATATTCTGAAAAGAAAAACCGCGTATCTTTTTTCCGCCTGCTGCGAGCTCGGCGCGCTTCTCGGAAATGCTTCGCCCGAACAGCAGAAAGGTCTGCGCGATTACGGTATGAATCTCGGCATCGCGTTTCAGCTAGCCGATGATTCGCTTGATTTTACGGCTGAAGAAGAAATTCTTGGAAAAGCCGCCGGCGCCGATCTGCTCGAGGGCAAGCTTACATTTCCGCTGATCCTTCTGCTTAAAAAAGAGCCGAAAATTAAAGCTCATCTCGAAAAAATTATGTACGACGGCAACTACGAAAACGTGTCGCGGGAAATGATTTTAGAGCTTATGGAAAAACACGGAACTCTTCTGGAGACAAGACAAAGAGCTTACGAATATGCCGAAAGGTCGCGCAAAAATCTTGAATTTCTGCCGAAAACAGAGTATTGTGAAGCGTTGTCGGAAATCCCGACTTATATGATTGAAAGGAACAAATAACATTTATTGTTTATTAAGTTGTTTGATGGTAAATAATAAAGGATAAATAATAGATGAACTTATGGTAGACGAAAACCTTATTTCCACGCTCGAAACCAGCTTGCGGCAAACGCGCAACGCGCAGCATCGGCTGATGTCACGCCTGAACGAGGTGGAAGGAGAAGCAAACCGCTTGAGGCAGGAAATCGACGCGCTAAACAACAGCGCGAAACAAACCGAAGCCGCTATCATCAGTTTACTCGAGACAATGCGTTCCGGTCATCAAAGCTGGGATATTACAAAGCATCTGAAGGTTGACGACGATTACGAAGCCCCGCAGGAAATCAAACGGTACACGCGCCAGATTCCAAGCAATCAGAATAACCAGGGCAATCAAAATAATCTGAACCATCAGAACAATCTGAACCATCAAAACAATCAGAACAACCAGAACAACCAAAATTATCAGCAGCAGAATAACCGCAATTACAATAATAATTCGGTTGCCTACATGAATCAGCAGCGCAATAATATGCCTTCGATCAACCAGAACGTCGAGCCGATAAGTCACAGGTTTGTCGATCGGACGATTACGCAAGCCTGCACTTTGCTCTTAAAAGAAGTCGGCAGATCGCTGCACGTCAACGAGCTTTACAATCTGCTTTGCGCGGGCGGCATGGAGTTTAAAGGAAATAATCCGACCATCTCAATCGCCGTCTCTTTAAACAGAAACCGGCGGTTTCGTAAAGTCGCGCCGGGAACTTTTGATCTTGTAATGCGAGATGCTTCACAAGCCGCTTCCTGAAACTTCTAATTTATTTTGACTTAAAACAGTGAAAATGCAGGCAAAGACAAGCCTGCATTTTGCTTCTAACAACCCGTTTACACTCAATTCGCCTTGTTTTTTGTTTTAATTAAAATCAAAATCAAGCTTACCCTTTATTTTTAAGAGGTCTATTCCGGAGGATCGAATGAATCAGTTCAGCTTTTATAAACTGAAATTTCTTGCAATTGCTTTTGCGGCGTGCGCTTTGCTGTTTGCCGTCAGCGTCGAAAGTTTCGGGCAGAAAGTCCGGCTGCGCGGGCGAATTACGCCTGAATGCGGAAATAACTCCAACTCAAAGTTTGCCGACATTTACGCCGATGGAAACATAGCCGTTCAGGGAAGTTACGGCTGCCGCGGCGCTTTTATTTATGATATTTCCAATCCCGAAGCGCCCGCTTTGGCGGCTTGGTACAACCCGGACGGGGCTCAGCAATTTCTCGAAGCCGTTGTCATCGGAAATCGAGGGTATTTCGGCAGCGGCAACGGCGGCGGCGTTCACATCGTCGATTTGACGGTTCCGTCCCAGCCGAAGCTTCTCGGCATCGTAAATTCCGCAAAGGGAAACGGCTTTAATTCGATTCACGAAATGGTCGTTCACGGCAGCTTTCTGATTGAAAACTATAACGGATTCTCCAATAAAATTATAAAGGTCATAAACATCAGCGACCCGGCAAACCCTGTGTTTGTGCGCGACATCAACCCGACCGAATCAGCCTGGGTTCACGCCATGCACATTCGCGGAAATCGTATGTTCACGTCCGGTTGGGGAAGCTCGGTCGAGCGCGGTCGAACGGAAATCTACGATATTACAAATTTGGGGACGCAGGCGCCGACGCTTCTCGGTTATATCGAAGACGCGACGAGCGTTACGGCTGGAAACAGCATGCACAGCAGCTGGTCGAGCGAAGACGGCAATTATTTGTACAGCGCGCGCGAGACAACCAACGGCAGCGGCGATATTCGCGTTTACAATATTCAGAATCCCGCGCAGCCGCTCCTGGTTAACCGCGTCACAATGGATGATCTGAACCTGAATGCCGTCACGCCGCATAATCCGGTTGTGATGGGCAATCATTTATACGTTTCATGGTATCAGGCGGGCGTTCAGGTTTTTGATATTTCAAATCCCGCAAAGCCGGTTCGCGTCGGTCAATACGACACTTACCAAGCGCAGTTTGCCCCGTCCGAAGCCGAAAAACAAACGCTTGCCGAAAGCGAACCGTGGGATTTGGTCTGCGGAACCGCCAACCGGCAAAATATTCTGCCGCAAACGTTTGACGGCAATTGGGCGGTTTTCCCGTTTCTCGGTCAGAAAAGAATTCTTGCCGGTGATTTGAAAGAAGGCTTGTTTATTCTCGATGCGACGGGCGTCGGGCTGCCTTCGAAAAATCAGGTTTCGGATTTTGACGGCGACGGCAAAACGGATTTATCGGTTTTCACTCCGAACTCCGGTGATTGGCAATTCGAATCAAGCTCGAATAATTCAGTAAGAACGATAAATTACGGTCTCAGCGAAGACAAAATCGTAACCGGCGATTATGACGGCGATGCGAAAGCGGATTTGGCGATTTATCGTCCTTCGACAGGTTACTGGTGGATTCTGGGAAGCACGAGCGGTTCGCGAGCGGTGCAGTTCGGGCTCGGCACGGACATTCCCGTTCCGGCTGATTACGATGCCGACGGCAAAACGGACATCGCCGTCTGGCGACCTTCGACCGGCGTCTGGTATATCATGCAGTCGACATTAGGCTTCAAAGCTTATACATTCGGCTTGAGCGGCGATAAACCGGTGGTCGGCGATTACGAAGCCGACGGAAAAGCCGATATTGCCGTTTACAGACCGTCAACGGGCGTTTGGTATATTCTGCAAAGCTCTTCGAGCCAGCTGAAAACGGCAACTTTCGGTTTGGCGACCGACAAGCCTCTGAGCGCGGATTTCGACGGCGACGGTAAAACGGATTTCGCCGTTTATCGACCGACCGAAGGAAACTGGTATGTTCTTACTTCGGCAAACAATCAGGTTTTGATAAATAAATTCGGCGTCGAAGAAGATTTACCGATTCCGGCGGATTACGACGGCGACGGTAAAGCGGATATTTCGGTGTTTCGTCCGAGCCGGAACGTCTGGTATCGTCTGAACAGTTCGGACGGCGCGTTCAACGCGCGCGTCTTCGGGCAAAACGGCGACAAGCCCTCGCCGCAATCCGTTCAGCCGCAGTAAAATAAGCGTTTTACAAAGAAAAGCCTGAGGTTAAGTTTTAAAGCTTGACTTTAGGCTTTTTGTTTTTATGATGCTTGTTATGAAATTAACTCTGACGATTAACAGCGGCACGCTCGCACATAGAAAGTTTGATTTAGAGAGTGGATTTTTAACAATCGGGCGCGGCGAAACGTGCAGCGTCAGGTTCGACCCGCAAAGCGAAAGAATAGCTTCAAAACAGCACGCCTTTATCGAAGCGAGAGCCGACGGCTTTTATTTGACCGACAATCAAAGCACGAACGGAACGCTGCATAACGGGCGAAAAGTCCAGACCGTTAAATTAAATTCCGGCGATGTCGTTCAATTCGGAGCGAACGGCGTGACGGCAATCGTTGAGATAGAAGTGACAAACTACGCGACCGAGAAATCGCGGCAGGCTCAAGCCGGAGCGGCACCGCCGGCGAATTTCAGAGATTTCCAAATCGATCAATACAATCAAGCGGCTCAAAACAAACCGGCAAATTTGCAAAATTCGATTACAAATCTCGGTCTCGGTCAAATCAAGGAAAAGCCGGAAAAGAGCAGCAAGGGAAAATATCTCGGTATCGGCATTACTCTTTTCGGTATTGTTTTTTTATCGTTAATCGTCATCCTGATAATGCTTGCAAGCGTCGGGATCGGCGCGGCGATTATGGCTTCGTTCGTCGCTTTTATTCCGGCGATGTTTTATCTTTTGCCGCTGATATGGCTTGATCGTTACGATCCTGAACCCGTCTGGCTTCTGGCGCTCGCTTTCGCGTGGGGAGCGCTGGTCGCGGTGATAGTTTCGTTTATCGTCAATACGGGCGTCGGAATGGTCGTTTTTCAGGCTACGGGCAATGAAAGCGCGGCTTCTGCGATCGGCGCCGTAGTTTCCGCGCCGATTTTTGAAGAAGGCTCGAAAGGAATCGGGTTGATAATTTTGCTTTTGTTTTTCCGCCGGTACTTTGACGATATTTTGGACGGAATAGTTTTTGCGGGCGTTATCGCGCTCGGATTCGCGACGGTTGAAAACGTGCTTTATTACGGGCGCGGAATCGCTGAAGGCGGCTCCGGCGGTTTGCTTCTCTTATTCGTAATGCGCGGCATTATGTCGCCTTTCGCTCACGTAACGTTTACGGCGATGACCGGCATCGGCTGCGGAATCGCCCGCGAATCTCACAACACATTAGTCAGGTTGACTCTGCCGGTTCTCGGTTACGTCTGCGCCGTAGTTTTACATATGATCTGGAACGGGATGGCGGTTCTCGGCGGACTCGGAGGATTCCTCGTCGGCTACGTGGTTTTGCAGATCCCGTTTTTCCTGCTTTTCGTCGGATTTTCGTTTTACGTGATGCGCAGGCAGAACAGGATTCTCAAAGATATGCTGGCGATTGACATCGCTCGCGGCGTGATTCCGAAAGAACATGCGGAAAAAGCGACTTCAGCCTTTAAGAGTTCGGCGTGGATTTTGAGCGGGCTGTTTAACGGGACGTTTCGCGCCAGAAGCAATTACGTGCGGGCGATCGGGAAGCTTGGCTTGAGCTACTGGCATATCCAGCGAGCAACCGCCGCGCAGGGACATACCGGAAGTTTCCGGCAAAATCCGATTCTGCGCGACGAGGTGCTGCGTTGGCGCGATAAAGTTTAATTTGCGGAAAGGGAATTAAACAAAGCGACGCGTTTTTCATACGCCTGGCGGGCGATTTTGACGTCTTCCAAAAAGAGCGGAAGCTCTTCGAGCAAAAGCGCCTGCGGTCCGTCAACCAAAGCTTTGGTCGGTTCCGGGTGAAAATCCACGAGAATCATATTCGCGCCGGCGATAACGCCCTGCGACGTCACGTGCATAACGTCGAGAATTCCTTCCGGACCGCGGCTGCGCGCGCCGACCGAATGCGAAGGATCGATACAAACCGGCATTCTCGTTAATCTTTTCACAACCGAAACGTGTGCGAAATCAACGAAATTTCTGTGCGGATCGCCGATGTTCGTCTTCATGCCGCGCAAGCCGAAAACGACGTTGCTGTTGCCGCCGCTGGCTAAATATTCAGCCGCGTTTAACGATTCGTCGAGCGTGATTCCGAAACCGCGTTTGAGCAGAACGGGGAATTCCTGCTGTCGTCCGACCTTTTTCAATAATTCAAAGTTCTGCGTGTTGCGCGTCCCGATTTGCAGCATTACGCCGGTGGAATTGCCGGTTTGATCGAGCGCTTCCTGGATTTCGTCGAGATGCGATTCGTGCGTGACTTCCATCGCGATGACTTTGATCCCGTATTTACCTGCAAGCTCAAATACGTACGGTAGACAATTTTTGCCGTGTCCCTGGAACGAATACGGGCTTGTACGCGGTTTGTAAGCGCCCATTCTGGTGCAGACCTGACCGTTTTCCTGCAAAGCCTTCATCATGCCTTCGACGCTTTCCGGCGAATCAACCGCGCACAAACCCGCAAAAACGTTAAGATTGTCCTGGCTAAAACGAACGCCGTTGTAATCAAAAGACGCGGGGCGCGTATCTTCTTTATGTCTTCCGAGAATGCGGTATTCCTCGGAAACGCGGACAACGTGATCGACGCCGGGCAGGCTTCGCATATCTTCGAGCGTAAGAGCGGCGGTATTTCCGATTAAATAAATCTCGGTTAAAGTATGTTCGGTTCCCTCCACTTTGTGAACATGCGTTTCGATGTTTTCAAGACGTGAAAGGTGACCTTCCAGTTGTTTGTATTCGGTTGTATCCGGAGAAGTTTCCGGTTTAAGAATCAAAATCATAGTCGTTAAATTTAAAAAAGCAGTAGTTTACTTATTGTTTAAGATTTCTAGGGTTGAATATCTGCCGAGATAGCGAACTTCTTCGGCTTGACCGCGTATCTCGTCCAGCGCGCCGCGCAGTTCGCTTT
This sequence comes from Acidobacteriota bacterium, assembly GCA_025463125.1. Classification (GTDB taxonomy): domain Bacteria; phylum Acidobacteriota; class Blastocatellia; order Pyrinomonadales; family Pyrinomonadaceae; genus SXVE01. The sequence goes on from JAOAPX010000061.1 coordinate 9,553, forward strand.
CGCTTTGCGGAGCCTGTAGATCAAGATAAAAATTATATTGCCATGGACGATCTTTAATCGGACGGCTTTCGAGTTTCAGTAAATCGATGCCGCGCCGGACAAAAGGTCTGAGCGCGTCGTGCAGCGCGCCCGGTCGATGCGCCAATCGCAGGACGAGCGAAATTTTATTGCCCGTATCGGAAAATTCCTGATTTTGCGTTAAAAGCGCAAATCGCGTGTAGTTTTCGGCGTGGTCTTCGAGATGCTCCTGCAAAATCACTCCGCCGTACAATTTCGCGGCGCGTTTCCCGCCAATCGCGGCTTTCGTTAAATCGCCGCTTTCAATCGCGCGGCGAACGCTTCCGGCTGTGTCGTCAGCCGCGACGCGTTTGATCGACGGGTGCCGAGCGAAAAACTTTTCGCACTGCGCAAGCGCCGCCGGGTGCGATTCGACAACCTCTATGTTTTCAATTTCAGCGCCGGGAGCGGCGATTAAACAATGCGAAATCGGAAGAATTATCTCAGCCGCGATGTTAAGCGAGCTTTCAAGCAAAAGGTCGTAGCAGCGATGAATCGAGCCGACGAGGCTGTTTTCGAGCGGCGTTAAAATAAAATCCGCCGCGCCTTCGTCAATCGCCGTAAAAAGCTCTTCAAACGTCGCTCTCGAAACGGTTTCAAACGATTCGCCCAAAAGATTTTTGGCGGCTTCTTCGCTGAATGTTCCGTGATCGCCTAAAAAAGCGACTCGTTTATTGCCGTCGAGCCGCTGGATTTTCAGATTTGCCTGATCCGGCTCGGCGGGCTTTAGCTGAAATGCGCGCTGCTGTGCGTGCAGACATTCGTCGATAATGCGCTGAAAGATATCGGTCACGCTTTGCTCGCTCAGCGGACCGGTGTTTTTCTCCGAAAGGCGAGCCAGCACTTCGCGTTCGCGATTCGGATCGCAAAGCGATGTGTCGTTGCTGCGTTTTACTTCGCCGACGCGCAGAGCAATCGCGGCTCGTTTGTTTAAGAGCCGCAGCAGTTCCTCGTCAATAGCATCGATTGCAGCCCTCGGATTTTCCTTTTTCTCAATCACTAAATTTGTTCCTTTTTTTTTACGAATATTAAAACAATTGACCAAAATTAGCACATCTTGAAAGATTGTTCTATTTTCGAAAATATCTTTGACAGCGGGAATTGATCGTTTTTATATTTTATTTAAAACTGTTTGTTCTGGAAATTTCCGTTAAGAAGATGTATCAGACGGTCGGGATAATCGGTCATAATACCGTCAACGCCGATGTCGAGTAAACGACGCATATCCGCCGTTTCATTGACGGTCCAGACGTGCACTTCTAAATTTCGTTCGTGCGCGGCTTCGACGAATTCTTTGGTTACGACCTGAACGCCCGCGAGCTTTTCGGGTATTTGCAGCGCCTGCATTGCGGGGCTGTAAGATTCGCTCAAACCGGTTTTATACATAGCCAGAAATTTACTGGCTTCCGACGGACCTGCGGAAGTCGCGACCTGCGGGCACCCGCTGCGAAATTCGTCGAGAATTGTTTGGTTGAACGAACCGATGACGACTTTATCCGTCAGCTTAAATTCTCTTATCAATTCGCATAAAGGCGCGATTATTGATGGCTCAGCCTGTTTCGGTTCGATATTAAACTTCATTGCCGGGAAAGCGGAGAAAACCTCGCGCAGCGTAGGAATTGAAAATTTACCGCCGCGATGCGGGTAGGTTTTGCCCTGATCCGTAGAAAAGCGAAAGCCGGCATTCAGCTTTTTAACTTCATCGAGAGTTTTTTCATTCACTTTTCCTGCGGCATCGGTCGTCCGATCGACGGTTGCGTCATGCAGCACGACCAGCGTACCGTCCGAAGTGCTTCGCACGTCAAGTTCTAACACATCGACGCCCAAATCGGACGCATTTTGAAAAGCCTGCAAAGTGTTTTCGGGGTAAAGCCCCGCGCCGCCCCTGTGCGCGATAACTAAAGGCTTTTTCGTTTCCTGCTTGAAAAAACCGTATTCGGTTGCGGGCTCTCCTTTCGTCGTGGCAAGAGAGCCGTAAATAATACTCATAATTACTAATACGCCGACAAATAAAAATAAAAATAATTTAACAATCTTTCTCGCCACAATCCCTCACAAACCGCCCGGAAACCTTTCGGCTTAACATTTAAAGTATTTTTACGCTTACTCTTTCTCGTGCGGAAATCAATAAAAAGCAAATGACTTCAAAAAAATACGTTAAATCTTAGATAAAATTTTAGCGCCAATTGTTGTACTCGACATTTCTCGATTTAATGTATTTCGATTCTGTCGTCACAACCGCTGAAATTAAATCCTTTTTATCATTTTTTATTAATTCATTTGACAATTGCCAACCCTGCTTCTATTCTATGCATCTATGCATTGATTATGCAAACTAACTGCATATTATGTTTTTTTTTGATGTTTGGATTAAAGTAACATTTCAGCGCGGCTATGATAAAAGAAAAACGGCAGCAAGCAGTAATAAACTTAATTCAGGAAACTGATATAAGCACACAGGAAGAGTTGTCCGATTTGTTGGCAAAAGCCGGGTTTTCCGTCACGCAGTCAAGCGTTTCGCGCGATTTGGAGCAGATCGGCATCGTCAAAAAAAACGGCTTTTACGCTATGCCGCAAATTGCCGATAGAACGCAGAGGTTCGGTCTGATTAATCTCGTCACGGCGGGCGAAAACTTAATCGTTGCCAATTGCGAAAGCGGTTTGGCTTCGGCTGTGGCGGTCAGGATCGATAATGCTAAGGTTTCGGAGCTGGTCGGCACGATTGCCGGAGACGACACGATCTTTCTTGCCGTGAAAGACGCAAAATCACAGAAATCGGCGATAAAAAAAATTTGGGAGCTGTTTGATAATTGATCTGCGAGTTTTGTTTAAGAAGGTATTCAGCGTTGAATCTTAAACGATAATTCGAAGATCAATATTTATTTTAAATGATTAAAGATATAAAAAAAGTAGTTTTGGCGTATTCGGGCGGGCTCGACACTTCGGCGATGCTTTTGTGGCTTAAAGAGACTTACGGGGCGGAAGTCATATGTTTTTGCGCCGACGTCGGTCAGGGCGAAGAGCTTGACGGTTTGGAAGAAAAAGCTTTGAAAACGGGCGCTTCCAAGCTTTACGTCGAAGATTTGCGCGAGGAATTCGTCAAGGAATTCGTCTGGACAGCCGTCAAAGCGAACGCTTTGTATGAAGGCGTTTATCTTTTGGGAACTTCTCTGGCTCGCCCCGTCATCGCGAGAAAGCAAATCGAAATCGCTCAAAAGGAAGGCGCGGACGCCGTGGCGCACGGAGCGACCGGCAAAGGCAACGACCAGGTGCGGTTTGAGCTGACATATTACGCGCTGCAGCCCGACATCAAAGTCGTCGCGCCGTGGCGTCACTGGGAATTTAAAGGGCGCGCGGATTTGATCGCGTATTGCGCCGAACACGGCATCAACGTCACTGCGACCGCTGAAAAACCGTATTCGATGGACAGAAACCTGATGCATATTTCCTACGAAGGCGGCATTCTGGAAGACCCGTGGGCAGCGCCGCCGGAAGATATTTTCCTTCTTACCAAATCGCCGGAAAAGGCTTCCGAAAAAGCGGAAGAATTGATTTTGACGTTTGAAAAGGGCGAGCCCGTGGCGATTAACGGCGAAAAATACGGCGCGGTCGATATGCTCTCGAAACTGAATCACATCGGCGGCGAACACGGCATCGGGCGCGTCGATCTGGTCGAAAATCGTTTCGTCGGAATGAAATCGCGCGGCGTATATGAAACGCCGGGCGTTACCGTTTTGCAGGCGGCGCACCGCGCGCTCGAATCGATCACGATGGATCGCGAAGTGATGCGCCTGCGCGATTCACTCGGCGTGAAATTCGCCGAATCGATTTATTACGGCTTCTGGTTCGCGCCGGAATTCGAGATTCTGCGCTCGATGATCGACCAGACGCAGGAAACCGTTTCGGGCGACGTTCGGCTGAAACTTTACAAAGGCAACGTCACAATCCTCGGTCGCAAATCGCCGAATTCGCTTTACAAAGAACGAGTCGTCACCTTTGAAGACGACGCGGGCGCGTATAA
>JAOAPX010000062.1 GCA_025463125.1 Acidobacteriota bacterium
AAAATCTTTTTCGTCAACGGCTGGCTCGCGGCGTTTATCGGCGGGCAGAAAAGCGAACAGGCTTTAAATATTGTCAACAAATTTTTAGAAAGCAATCCGAATTTGGATAAAGATTTGCGCTTGAAAATACTGGAAAACGCGGACGGTCTGGAACGCGCCGTGAAGATTCGCGCAAAATACGGGAAGAATTAATCGCTCAAAAAAATGCGAACGGACGCGAGAATGAGAAAAAAATTATCCATAGATAGACACAGCTAAACGCTGATTAAAAAGATAAAATTAAATCGGTTTTTATCAGTTCTTATCTGCGTTAATCCGTGTAAATCTGTGGATAAAAACTTCTCGCTTTCGCGTCCGCGTGCGTTTGCAAATAAAGTTTCCTTAAACCTTCGCGTAAGTTAAGCCGGTTTGTCCCTGATATTTTCCGCCGCGGTCGGAATAGGAAACGCCGCAGTCTTCGTCGGATTCGAAAAACAGAATCTGCCCGATGCCTTCGTTTATGTAAACGCGAAGCGGCAGATTCGCAAGGTTGGCGATCTCGACGACCAATCTGCCCGTCCATCCGGCTTCGAGCGGCGTCGTGTTGACGAGCAGACCGGCGCGCGCGTATGTGGATTTACCCAGAGCGATTCCGGTGACGTTTCTGGGCATTTTGAAGGTTTCGACCGTCACGCCCAAGCCGTAATGATGCGGCGGCAGAAGATAATACTGCGCGCCGTCGTCGGCGGTTCTGATTTCCGGTTCGATCAAAGAATTTTCGTCAAAGCGTTTCGGGTCGATCTCCAGCCCGTAAACCGAAGAAAATATGCGAAAGCCGTCGTCCGCCAGGCGCATATCGTAACCGTAGCTCGAAGCGCCGGCTGAAATAATGCGGTTGCCGTTTGTTTCCCTGACTAATTCGGAAAGAAAAGGCGTAATCATTTCGTGTTCTTCCGCCATTTTGCGAAGCCAGAGATCGGATTTTATCGTCATAAATTTTATTTAATCTGTGTACAAAGAAAAAAAGTGGAAAGCGATGTTGAAAAAATAACTTATCACTTTCCACTTATAAAATTCAAAAGACGATTTTTAATTTTTTAGTCGATTTTTTTTAATTCGGAAATTTTCAGCGTGCCGTCGCCGACCGTGAAACTCAGCGGAACTCCGCCGACTCCCGCTTTTGCGATGATCGACTTATCGGTAAATTTTGCGCGGTTAAGCGGCTTGAGCGCGGCAAACGTGTTTTCGATTTGTCCGGTGCGCAAAATGCTTGCGTCGATCTGCGCGTTAAAGCTCAGCGGCAGGCGGACGTTCATCGTTCCGGTCGCCAGCTGAATATCGGCGAAACGACCGCGCCAGCCGCGCGTCGAAATGTTTACGTCAACGCTGCCGCCGCCGATTGTCGCGTTTATCGCGCCGCCGACCAGATTAAATTTGGCGTTCGAATTGAGATATTTTATCTGCATACTGCCGTCAACGTTCGCGATCGATAAATCTCCGTCGCCGCCGTCGATGTTTATATCGCAGTATCGCGGCACTTTTATTTTATAATCGATGCGAAACGGCATCCCGATGAGATTTTTCGGGAATTTTTTCGCCGTGCGCTTCATATAATCTTTATCGTGCGTCCCGACGCTGATAATACGAACGTGTCCGAAACTATCGTCCAGGACAAAGCCGTTGACGTCCGCAAGTTTTGCAAGATCGGCTTCGGTCGCGCCTTCGACTTCGATTTCAGCCGAAATTTCCAATTCGTTTTTATCCCAGCCCTCGATCTCGAGCGAGCCTTTCGGCGCGCCGATTATCGAAACGGTTCCGCCCGCGCCGAATTCGAGGCTGTCTGATTTATAAGTCGTTCGCTTGAGAAGCGATTGCGAACTTTGCGCGAAACACGTCAGCGAAAAAACGCTTAGAACAAGCGCAAGCGTTAAAAAATTAATGGTTTTTAGATTTCTCATCGGTTTGAAAATCGGAAAGCGGGAAGCGGAAAGAAAACAGGAAAAGCAAAAAGTTGAAAACCGTGCACTCTGCACGCAGCTTTGATTTTAACCGTGGAAAGCAATTTGTCAAAGCTTTTTTTATTTGTCTGAAATTAAGTTTAATCTTCGGAAATTTGATTTTATTTTTACTTCCGCTTTTTTACATCGCTTTTTTACATCGTTTTTATCTTCTGATAAAGGCGATGCTTCCGCGCTGATTCGTCACGGTAAAAGTCGCGCTTCCGTCGCCGATTTTCCCGACGATGCGCCGACCGTTGCCGACGAAATTCATATTATTGTTGGGAAAAGAACCGAGATTAATGCTGCGCGTTGTCGGCGCCGTGGCAACTAATTTAAATGAAGACTCAAACGGTATGCGAAGATTGATAGCGCCGCGCATCGATGTGAAGCGATAACTGCCTTCGCGCTTGATCTCTCCGTCGAAAAATATATCTCCGATGCCGTTTTCCGCCACGACAGCCGGCGAAACGACATTCATTAAAATAATGTCGCCTTCGCTCGAAATATGCGCCCGCACGAGATTGCCCTGAATATTGCTGACGTTTAAGTTTCCCATACGGGTTTCGATATCGACCGAAGATGTGTAGGGAACGCGGATGAGAAAATTGACGTTGCCGACCTCGTTCCTGCCCTGATTATCTTTAACCAGGTTGATAACGATCATACCGCTAAGGCTTTGCGGGGCAATGTTTGCCGCCGGTTTTTCCATGTACGCGGAAATGGCGACTTCCGATCTGTCCCAGCCTTCGACCGTTACCGTGCCGGATCTGTTAATTAATCGCAGCTGAACGGTCTTACTTGCCGGATAAGTTTTCGCAAATTTTGCCTGCGCCGAAATTTCCGCGATTGAAAACGTAAAAAAAACTACGCTCAACCAGAGAAGAATCGTAGTTTTCTTGCTTGCCGAAAAGCCAAACAAATTGTGTAAATCCAAATTCATTGCCAAAAAACTAAAACAAAATAAAATTATAAATCGGAAAACTCACGCAAAAGCTCCATTTTCTCATTCAAGGTTGAATCGAGCATTTCGCCGGAAAGCTCGTCCTGCGGATTTTCCTGTAAAATCAAGGTGTATTCATTAACGGCTTGATCGATTTCGTTCAAATTACGGTCAAAAGCTTCGCGCAAATGTGCGTTCCACTGCATACGGCGCGCCTCGATGCGTTTATTCCAGTATTCGATAGCCGCGCGCTGCTGTTCGATCCGGCGACGGCGCACGTCCTGAGCCGTTTCGATCAACCCTAATTTTCCGAGAACTTTTTCAAAAGCGTTCGGTTCCGAAGGCAGCGCAAACACGATATCCGGATCGGGCGTCGCGGCTGAGTAATTTTTAATGCCGGCGACCGTTAAAAGCGAGCTGATCAGCGCAATGCCCAGAACGGCTGAAGCCGCCTGAGAAAATGAAAACTTCCAAACGCGCGGAAACCAGCCTTTTTTTTCTTCCGTCTGTTTTTGCTTCTTTACGTGCGCGTGCTCGGCTTTGATCTCGGTTTCGATGCTGTTGCTGATGCGGCACCAGAGAGCCTGCGAATTGGGCAGAAGTGTTTCGGATGCTGGTTGCTCGTGACAAAAATCGAGAATTACCGCGAAATCTTCGCAAATCTTTGCGCATTGTATGCACAATGCAAGGTGCGTCTGGACGCTTGCCGACTCTTTTTCATCGAGGTCGTTGTCCAAAAAAGCACTAATCAATTTTTGACATTGTTCACAGTTCATCTTTAATTTTTCACTTGTAAATATTGAATTGCCTGTCGGCTAAATCCTTTGCTTTAACTTGTCTGAGTCAAACTAATAGATTGCCCTGGAAATTAAAAAGTTGCCTTAAGAAAAGAGAAAAACTTTTTCAATCGTTTTGTTTGATTAAAAGTCCGCGAAGTTTAAGACGTGCTTTGTGCAGTTGTGATTTTGACGTGCCGACGGAAATGCCGAGCATACGGGCGACTTCTTCGTGCTCGTATCCTTCGATATCGTGGAGAATAAAGACCTTGCGGTAACCGTTCGGCAGTTCGGAGATGGCGTTTTTCAGGGCGATGCGATCAACTACCGGCATTTTGTTCGGGTTTTCGGTTCCCGAAACGGTTTGTTCCGGCATTTCGCCGTCTTCGCTCGTTTTTTCGTTTTTAACGCTGCGCCGCCGGAAATGCATCAGTACCTGGTTGACGGTTAAGCGATGGAGCCACGTCGAAAACGCCGAATCGCCGCGAAAGCTTCCGGCTTTGCGAAAAAGCTGGATGAAAACTTCCTGCGTTAAATCTTCGGCTTCCGATTGGCTGTTGGTCATCCGCAGACAGAGGCTGTAGGTGCGGCGATGATAGCGTTCGTAAATCATCTCAAAAGCGGCGATACTGCCCGCAGCCGCTTTCTGCGCAAGCACAAAATCGGATGCGTTCGGATCTAAGATTTCGGATGCATCGATAGCCGGAGCTTGAAATGCTATAACGCTCTCGGAGTTTTCCTCAAAACCGAATGCGATGTCCTGTTCCATCGCCGCAGAGGTTACGTCCATAGTTGCTCCTAAAAGGTTGGTATTCGAATTTAAAACTTGTTCCGTGTCTATGATGAGCCACCTCCGAATTATAGTTGCTTGTGCAGCCCGATGATTCTACGACGAAATTAAAAAAAGACAAAGACTTTTTCGGGTAAACAAAATACTAATGTATCTTACACCGTTTGCCTGAACTCAGACAATCAAATATTGCTGCCGAAGCGCTTGTTCATAAAAATTTTTTCCGGTAAATCCGGGACTTATGATATAAAATCAAATGCTTTACGCATAGAATTCAATAGTTTTCGTAAAAATATGCTTTTCCTCACCCAATCTGCCGCCGTCTACGGCATTGACGCGCTTATTGTAGATATAGAAGTTAATCTCCAGCCGGTCAAAGGCGAAGCCGATTCTTCTTCTCCCGTAATTATTGTCGGGTTGCCGGATACGGCGATTCGCGAATCACGCGAACGCATCCGCGCCGCCATCGTTAACAGCTCATTTTTTTTTCCGTTTCATAAAACGACGATTAATTTAGCGCCCGCGGACGTGCGCAAAGAAGGGGCGAGCTTTGATCTGCCGATCGCGCTCGGAATTTTAGGCGCTAACGGCGACCTCGGAAACTCGGAAACTCTGGCAAACGTTTTGAGCATCGGCGAACTCTCGCTCGACGGGCGCGTTCGTCCGGTTCGCGGCGCGCTTTCGATTGCTTTGCGAGCCAGAGAAAACAACATCGAAAATCTGCTTTTGCCCGAAGAAAACGCGACCGAAGCCGCTGTCGTTCAAGGCGTAAACGTTTATCCGATCAGGGATTTGCGGCAGGCGGTCGAGATCGCTCGAGGTTTGCAGAGCGGCAAAGGCGCGCCCGTTTCGCCGCTCAAATTAGACGCGTCCGAAATGCGAAATTCCGAAAGCAGATACCGCGCCGATTTTTCGGAAGTGCGCGGGCAGCAGACGGCAAAACGCGCGCTCGAAGTCGCCAGCGCGGGCGGGCATAATATACTTCTTATAGGTCCGCCCGGATCCGGCAAAACGATGCTGGCTAAGCGCCTGCCGACGATTTTGCCGCAGCTCGAATTTGAAGAAGCGCTTGAGATTACGAAAATCCATTCGGTCGCAGGGCTGACGGGAAAATCCGGTTTGGTGACGTCGAGACCGTTTAAATCGCCGCATCACACGGTTTCGCAAGCCGGTTTGATCGGCGGCGGTTCGATTCCTAAACCGGGCGAAGTTTCGCTGGCTCATTTGGGCGTTTTGTTTCTCGACGAGCTGCCGGAATTTGACCGTGGCGTTTTGGAAGTTCTCCGGCAGCCGATGGAAGATAAAAACGTAACGATTTCACGCGCCGCGACTTCTCTGACATTTCCCTCGAATTTTATGCTCGTCGCTTCGATGAATCCGTGCCCGTGCGGTTATTTCGGCTCGCAGCGCGAATGCAAATGCTCGCCGATTCAAATTCAGCGTTATATCGGCAAAATTTCCGGTCCATTGCTTGATAGAATCGATATTCACGTTGACGTTCCCGCCGTAAAATTTAAGGAACTTCGCGGAAAGGATTCGGCAGCGGTCGAAAATTCGGAAAGCATCCGACAAAGAGTAATAAACGCGCGCGAAATTCAGCTGAAAAGATTAAACGGTGATAATATCTACTCCAATTCCGCGATGTCTCCGTCGCAGATTCGCAAATTTTGCGCCCTCAGCGCCGAAAGCGAAAGCCTGCTCGAACGCGCGATGCTGCGGCAGGGACTTTCCGCGCGGGCACACGACCGTATCTTAAAAGTCGCCCGCACGATCGCGGATCTGGAAGCGAGCGAAAACATCGAGCCGCCGCACATCAGCGAAGCGATTAATTATCGCTCGCTCGACCGTGATTATTGGACATAAATTTACATCTTTGCGATTATAAATTAATTGTTTTCGACAAATATTCGCATCAAAGCAAATCAGGTTATCTTTTGAGATTTAATTCGGTTTTTTATGAGCTCAAATATTTCTCTGCAAGCGTTGCGTTTTTGTGCCGCCGGTTTGTTGCAAAAATATTCCGCGCGCAAAGTTTTTTGTCGAATCTTTAATAAATAATGATTAATCAAAATCTAATCGGCTTTGAAAAAATTCCGCAGACGATTCCGCATTTTTGCCTGGAATCGTTTCGCCGAAACGCGAAAGGCAACGCGCTTAATTATAAGATTCAGGATGTCTGGGTACATCTGACGGGCGCCGAAGTCGTCGGGAAAATAAAGCGCATCGCGCTCGGGCTGGCGAGTCTCGGCGTAAAGGCTGGCGATCGCATCGCGGTAATTTCGGAAAACCGACCGGAATGGTCTTTGACGGATCTGGCGATATTGTCTCTGCGCGCCATCAACGTTCCGATTTATACGACGCAGGCGGTCGAGCAGATTCGATACATCCTGGAAGACTCGGATGCGAAAATTCTCTTCGTTTCGGGTAAAAAATTGTGGAACCACGCCGAAAGAGCCGTCCAAAGCGTAGAGCGTCTGGAAAAACTGGTTTTTTTTGAAGAGGACGCGGTTCCGCCGAATGATAACCGCGCGCTGGCACTCGCCGATGTCGAACGATTCGGCGAAGAAACCGAGAAGATCGATTCGCAATCGTTTGAAAATCTGCTCGGCAAAATCGAAACCGAAGATTTAGCGACAATTATTTACACTTCCGGGACGACGGGCGAGCCCAAAGGCGTGATGCTCACGCATGAAAATTTTACGACGAGTATTCTGGCGGTTTCAAAAGCTTTGCCCATTCAAAATACCGACCGCTCTTTAGCCGTTTTGCCGCTTTCGCATATTTTTGAGCGAACGGTCTTCTATGTGCTTTGCACAAACGGCGTAGCCATCCATTTTTGTGCTGCGTTCGACCAGATCGGAACTTTTCTAACGGAAGTTCGTCCGACTATTATGACCGCCGTGCCGCGCCTGTTCGAGCAGGTTTACCATAAAATCGTCAAAAAAGGGAAATCGGCGGGCGGCTGGAAATCTTCGCTTTTTGAATGGGCGCTTGCCGTCGGACAGGAATATTGGGAAGCGAAAGACTCGCATAAATCGGTTTCCCCGATTTTAGCAGCGAAACACATGATCGCCAGCAAACTTGTTTTTTCGAAATGGCGCGAAGGCGTCGGCGGGTCTCTGCGCTTTTTTGTTTCGGGCGGAGCGCCGCTTTCAAAAAAACTCTCTTATGCGTTTTGGGCTGCCGGTATTCCGATTCTGCAAGGGTATGGAATGACTGAAGCGTGCGTTACGTGCGTAAATCGCCCGGAAGATAACAAGGTCGGTTCAATCGGAACTCCGTTTGAAGGAATTGAAATGAAAATCGCCGAAAAAAACGGCGAGATTTTGATTCGCGGGCGCAACGTGATGCGCGGTTATCTGAATAAGCCCGAAGAAACGGCAAAAGTAATCGATGAAGAAGGTTTTTATCACACGGGCGATGTCGGCTACAAAGACGAGGACGGACATTTTTACGTGACGGACCGCATAAAGGATTTATTTAAGCTTTCAAACGGCAAATACGTCGCGCCTTTGCAGGTCGAAAGTTTGTTGAAACAATCGCCGCTTGTTTCGCAGGCGGTCGCGATCGGCTCGGGCAGAAAACAGGTCGGCGCATTAATCGTGCCCGATTGGGACGCGCTCAAGCAAACTTTAGCCGACGAAGGAATTTCCGCCGAAGGCTCGCGCGAAGAGCTGTGCGAAAATCCGCACGTCGTCAAGCGAGTTCAGCGCGATGCCGTCGAACTGACGCGCGAGATGAACGATTACGAGCGAGTCAAACGCGTTTATCTTTTGCCGCGCGAATTTTCCATTGAGAAAGGCGAGATGACGCCGACCTTGAAAATCAAGCGCGGCGTGATTGATGATAAATACGAAGAAGCGATCGATGAAATCTGCGGAAGCTGATATTGCGCAAGCCGAAATTGCGAAAACCGGAATATTTAAGTAAAAAAGAATTGAGACGCTCGAATCAGGAAAAATGCTTTTCCCCATTTTAATTCGAGCGTCTCAATTCTTTTTTATCTAACTTTTTTTATCTAACTGTTTATTAAACTTTTTCGAGCGTTAAAGTTTCGTTCTCGCCGAGCAATCTGTTAAGCATCGAAAAATCATTACGCCGATTGCCGAGCAGCGCCTTGGCAAGCTCGTAGAGCGGCTTCGGGATTTCTACAGCCTCGATTTTTTCTTCCGATTGCGGGTAATGTTTATAAAATTCCGCTTCTGCCGCGCAAAACTCACACTCAGCAAAATGACTTTCAATATTGCGCCGTTCTCTCTGCGAAATCTCAGTCGTTTGAAACCTCAGCAAATCCTGCGCCGAAGGACAATTTGCATTTTTGCAAAAATTTATCATTTTTTTCCAGAACATAAATTGAATAGAGCCACAATGCGAAAATCCCCCGTGCTCTTCATTAAAACAAATTTTGTCTTATACAAGAAAAATAAATCTGTAATGACCGATTTGTTCCAAAATTTATTTCATAAAATTATAAAAATTTTGAAGCTGTTTTTTCTCATTTTTGACAATGGTTTGGCTAAACGCTTATTTTTCATATGTTTACCTGTCGGTGTTAAACAAAGTAAAAAAATACAAAAAACTGTTGCTCAAAATTGGAATTATTGTTAACATCTTAAATGTAGAAGGTGAGAGATAAAAAAATTACCTTCTATCTTCCAAATTAACCAATAAGCTCGGCAGTTAATTTACAAAGTTTTATCTACCAATCCCAAGTACGCAAAACTTGAAACAAAGTCTTACGGTGCTCTTCTCTTTATAAAAGTCTCAATCGAAAAGAGATTTCAGCAAACTAAACCGCCACGGATTTTTCGTTTCGAAAATGCAGAAAATAAAAACAATCGCAAAGCTCCAATATGAATGGAATCAATCAACAGGAACCGGTGCAGAAAACCGTCCAGACTCGTCAAATCAAAGTCGGCAAGTGGAACGAAATCCTACAGAATTCTGATGTCAATCAAATCTGGATGGAATTGCATCGGATAGTTTCTTCTCATCCTTTAGTCCGCGCCTCGAAACGCGCCGGATTTCTGGTCGAAGAAGGGAAGTATAATGCTTACACTGATTTAACGCAGGAACTTTTTGTTGCGCTTTTAACCAAAGAACGCTTTCAGCATTATCTCGATACGGGAATGACCGACGCCGAAGTCGAAGCGGAGATCAGCCAGATCGAACTGACCAATATGCTGACCGCCGAACTTCGCAAGCGCTACCCGGAAAGCTACCGGCTCGCGCGGCGTATTTCTACGCTGATTCAATCCGGCAAAAACTTTAAGCGATTCGATAATCAGAATAACCCGGACGCGCATCGTCGTCTGGCAGACCGTTTATACGGACTCTCGGAATGGTCGGATAAAAAAGTGCGGCGCGACAACCAGGAAATGGACGTGCGCGTCAAGACCGTTTCGTTTCAAAGCCGCGATACGCGAATGGTCGGCTGCACGGGCGACGCGCAGATCGTTATCAGCAATGTCGAGCTCGAAAAATTGATAGTCCGTGTCTTTAAAGCGATCGATTCGCCGGTTGACGTTCGTTCTTTGCGGTCGTTTGTTATGTCGCGATTGCCGATTATGGATATTCATCTCGTTCCGGTCAGCGGAACCGGCGATGACGGCGACGACGACCGACCGGATTACGAATTTGCCGACACGCGCGCCAATCCTGAAGAAGACGTGCTGCGCCGCGAAGCCGAGCTTGGAGCCGCTGGTTTTGTCGAAGATTTTCTGAAAAACCTGGAAAAATCCGTGCGCGGAAAAGCGAAACAATACAATCGTATGATCAGCGTTTTGTGGTATTGCTATTTGATCAGCGACAGCGGAACGCAGCTGGAAGTCGCGGAAATGCTCGGTGTTTCGGATTCTCTGGTTTCCGACTACCGCAAACGAATCGAATCGAACTTGCAGCAGCTTTCCTTTAACGGCGTCAACGAAGCGCGCCAGTTTGAGAAGGCTCTTAAAAGCAAAGTGCGCGAAATTATCTCGATGGAAAAAGAAGAAGTCGCGGTTTGATATAAATTTCTTCCGCTTTCGCCGCAATTCTTTTATTATTCTCGCCTCAATAATGCTAAAATGCCGTTCGGAAATTTCAAAAAAATAAAAACAAGAGCAATCAGTAGGTCACCCCAAAAGCCTGTCCTCATTGAACTACAATTTCACAGATGTCCGCCAGCGAAGCAACCGGTTCCGATTACAAAACGCTTTCCGCCGCAAAAAAAGGCGGGGTAAACAGGCGCGACCGGGAAACGCTGAAACCCCTTAAATCATTAAAAGAAAACGAGTTTACCGAAAAGAGCTTGATTAATTCGCCAAGCGGTCGGCAGGAAGTTTCGCAAAATAAACAAAATCCGCAGGAGCTTTTACCCAGGGTAAAAGAAAAATCTCCGGCGGATTTTGTCGTTTCCGCGCCGGAAAAAACGGAAACGAGCGAAAAAACTTTAAATGCGCCTTTGCCGGTTTATTCCGAGCAGCAAAAAAAGAAAAAAAAAGAAAAAAAGGCGGAAAAAGACCGAAAGCTTTTAAGCGGCGATCGCTGGCTTGCCCGCAACGGGCACGTTTTAACGTTTGTCGGGCTGTATCTTTTTTCGATAATGGTTTTGTTTCGCCCGTACGAAATCGTTCCCGGGCTGGGATTTCTAAAATCCACGGCGTTTTATTTTGCCGCGGCGACTCTGGCGATTTATATTCCGACGCAGTTTGCGACCGAAGGAAATTTGACGAATCTTTCGACCGAAGTGAAAGCGATTCTGGCACTGATGCTGATCGCGCTTTTCACCATCCCGATAGCGAAAGATCCGCCGACCGCCTGGGATCAGTTTAACGAACCGTTTATCAAAGCCGTTTTGATATTCATCGTAATGGTCAATGTTTTGCGCACGCGAAAACGCCTGACCGGATTGATGTGGCTTTCGTTCGCCATCGGGATTTATTTGAGCTACACGGCGATCAGTCTTTATATGAAAGGCGAATTCGCGGTCGAAGATTACCGGGTTGCCGTCGATATCGGCGGGATGTTTGAAAATCCGAACGATATGGCTCTGCATTTCGTCATTATCACGCCGCTCGTGATAGTTTTAGCCGTCGCATCGAAAAGCAAATTGCTGCGAATCATCTATTTTTCGATGGCGGCTCTTTTCGTCGCCGCGAATATGGTTACCTTTTCGCGCGGCGGATTTTTAGGCTTGCTCGCCGCGTCGCTCGTGTTAGCCTGGAAGCTCGGACGCAAATATCGTTTGAATGTTTCGATCGCATCGATCGTCATCGGCAGTCTCGTGATTTTGCTCGCGCCCGGCAATTACGGGCTGCGAATGCTTTCGATTTTTATTCCCGGACTCGACCCGGTCGGCTCGTCAGATCAGCGCAAAGAATTGCTCGAGCGTTCGATTATCGTTACCTTGCGAAACCCTTGGGGCATCGGAATCGGAAACTTTCCGATCGTCGGCGTGCAGAATCTGGTCACGCATAATGCTTACACGCAGGTTTCGGCTGAGCTCGGAATTTTAGGCTTGGCGGCGTACCTGGTTTTTATTATCAGCCCGTTTCGCAAGCTCGGCGCAATCGAGCGGATGCTCTTTGCAAAGGACGAAAACAACTGGTTTTTTTATCTCGCAATCGGGCTGCAGGCGAGTATCGCCGGATACCTGATCACATCCTTTTTTGCGTCGGTGGCGTATAATTGGTTTATTTATTATTTAATTGCATACGCCGTAGCTTTTCGGCGCATTTACCGGCTCGAAAACGATTTAAAAGAGGAAATCAAGCCGGACGGCTTCGGGCACAACTTTTTGAGCGCGAAAAAGGTCTTAACATAAAATGTTGGTTTTAACTGCACAGGTGATCTTCACTATCAGCGTTGCCGCGCTTTTATATACATACGCGGGCTATCCGCTGCTCGTCTTTGCGGTCAGCCGATTACAGCCGAAAACGGTAAAACGCAGTGAATACGAGCCTTCCGTCACGATTTTAATAACAGCTTACAACGAAGAAAAAGACATTCGCCGTAAACTTCTAAATACTTTTCTGATCGATTACCCGCCCGGAAAACTGGAAATCCTCGTCGCTTCCGACGGCTCGACCGACCGGACCGATGAAATCGTGAAAGAGTTTTCCGCAAAAGGCGTCAGGCTTTTCCGGCAGGAAGGCAGAAAAGGCAAAACTTACACGCAAAATAAAGCCGTCGAAATCGCCGGCGGCGAAATTATTCTTTTTTCCGACGCGACGACGATGTATCAGCCGAACGTTCTGCAAGAAATGCTGCCGAATTTCGCAGACGAATCGATCGGCTGCGTTGCCGGAAAACTCGTATACGTTGACGATTCGAAATCAAACGTCGGAAAAGGCGCGCAAAGCTATTGGAATTACGAAACCTTTTTAAAGAAAAGCGAAAGCCGCGCCTGCTCTTTGATCGGCGCTTCGGGTTGTCTTTATGCCGTTCGCCGCTCGGCTTATCAGCGGATGTACGCTGAAGCCTGTTCGGATTTTCTGATTTGCACCGTTCTTTACCGGCAGGGCTTGCGCTCGGTTTACGAGCCGAACGCGGTTTGCACCGAAGAAACCAACCGCCGAGCCGACAAGGAAATGCAGATGCGCATTCGCGTCATCGGTCAAACTTTTACGGATTTATGGCGCAACCGCGATATGCTGAATCCTTTTCGCAGCGGTTTTTACGCCGTAGAATTGTTTTCACACAAAGTTTTGCGCTACGCCGTGCCGCTTTTTTTAACGACAATTTTCGTTTCATCTTTTGTTTTAGCTTTTCATTCTTTG
The DNA here is from genome assembly GCA_025463125.1 of Acidobacteriota bacterium. Lineage (GTDB taxonomy): Bacteria > Acidobacteriota > Blastocatellia > Pyrinomonadales > Pyrinomonadaceae > SXVE01. The sequence continues at coordinate 13,245 of JAOAPX010000062.1, forward strand.
TTTTTCACCGCGATTATTATTCTGCAAATATTGTTTTATTTAACGGCGCTCGCCGGCTGGGTTCTGGAAAAAAGCGGCGTTAAGCTCGGCGTTTTTGCGATTCCGCTTTATTTTGTGCTGGCAAATCTCGCTTCGGTCATCGCTTTTTATAGATTTTTGCAGGGCAAAAATTATTCGCGCTGGGAAACGATTAGGGAAACAGGTTGAGAGAGTGAAAAGTGAATAACTAATAGTGAAAAGTGATAAGAAAGCAATCGAAAAAAATAATCGAAAAAACAATCGAAAAGAAATTAATCGAAAAGAAAGCAGTTGAAAAAAATCAGTTGAAAAAAATCAGTTG
>JAOAPX010000066.1 GCA_025463125.1 Acidobacteriota bacterium
AACCGTTTCGATTCTGCGCGATTCCGACGGGCTGCAAACGGTCAAACAATACAAGGTCGATCAATTGCCCGCTTTTATTATTCTGGATAAAAACGGAAAACTGGCGATGGAGCCGTTCGGCGGCATCGATCCGAGCAGCGACATTTCGCTGATGCTGTCGAAAAAAATCGACGAGATTTTATAAAAAATTTATAAAGAAAAGCTCGCAAAAAAAACGTTTATAAAAGATGAAAAGCGCAGGCGCCGAAAAAAATTCGCGTCTGCGCTTTTTTCATTTAAAGCGATTTTTTTATAAAGCGAACTTTTTTTTAATTCGTTTTTTCAGACGCCGCGCTGTTCCCGGACCTTACTTTTTCTACAAGTTCGTAAACCAGATTTACCGGAAGCCCGACGACGTTCCAGTAATCGCCTTCGATTTTTTCAATAAACAGCGCGGCTTGCGCCTGGACGGCGTAAGCGCCGGCTTTATCGAGCGGCTCGCCTTTTTCTACCAGAAACCTGATTTCTTCGTCGTTCATTTCCGCGAATTTGACGCGCGTGCTTTGCAGACCGACGATCGATTCGCTTTTGTCGCCGTTGCCTGACATCTCGCCCGCATCTTTTCTAACAATCGCGACTCCGGTCAGAACTTCGTGCCAGCGACCGGAAAGCATTTTCAGCATTCGCCGCGCATCTGCCAAATCCGCCGGTTTCCCGATAATTTGTTTGTCGATGACAACTGTCGTATCGGCTCCGAGAACGATTGCCGTTTCGTGCCTGGCGGCGACGGCTAGCGCTTTTTCAAGAGCTAGCCGCCGCACGTAGTTTTCCGGCGTTTCGCCTTTGCGTTCGCTTTCGTCAATATCGGCGACGTCTTTTGTAAATTCCCATCCGACCGAAGTTAAGATTTCCGAGCGGCGCGGACTGCCCGACGCCAGAACCAGTTTTGGAAGTTTTCTCATTGAACATTTACCATCGAACATTTATCATTAAATCGCTTACAAAAACTTAATGATAAATGATAATCGTTAAATGATAAATGAATGAGCTTTTTCGCGCTTTGCCCGCGCTCTTAAAAGAATACGAAGACAGTCAGGAAGTGCGCGAAGCCGTGATCTTTGCCGCGTGGCGCAAAATTGCGGGCGAAACGCTGCGCGAGCGCGCGGTTCCGCACAGGCTTTTTAAAAAACACCTGGTTATCGCCGTGATGAGCGATACGTGGAAAAAGCATCTCGAACATCTTTCGGGACAAATGATTTTCAAACTGAATTCCGTGCTCGGATCGGCGGTCGTGACATACATCGAATTTCGCGTTGACGAGCAATCGGTGTTAAATGACCGCGCAAAACATAAAAGTCCCGTGGTTTCGAACGAAAACATCAGGGAAAGCGCGGCGGGCGAGCTGACGGCGAAACTTCGACATTCGGCGGATGCGATCAAGGACGAGCATCTGCGTTACCAGTTTTTGATGGCGGCTGGAAGCTGCCTTGCAAGAAAAAAAATAATGAAGGAAAAAGATAGCGAATAGTGAATAACCGACAACGAAAAAAAGGCGGAAGTTTTTTTTCGTTTGCCGATTTTCGCTTTCACTAAAAAATATGGACGTAAAACAAGTAGCAAAATTAGCGCATCTGGAAATAACCGAAGAAGAAGTCGCGCTTTACACGCCGCAGATGGACAGCATCGTCGCATACGTCGAGCAGTTAAACGAGCTCGATACGGAAAACGTGGAAATTTCGATCGGCGGTTTAACGGCTGAAAGCGCCGCGACCGAAGCCGACCGCCAAGACGTTCCGCACGAATCACTCGGACAGAAAAAAGCTCTCGACCAGGCGCCGTCAGCCGTCGGCGGGCATTTTCAGGTTCCGAAAGTTCTATGATTTCAAGATTTAAACTGCAAAATTCGAATTTCCGCGCGCCGTTTCCTTTTTTCAAAGCTTCGGGTACAAAGCTCTTTTTAATTTTAATATCCGGTTTCGCGCTTTTTCTCTCCGCCGCCTGCGGCGTTCCCGTGCTTGAAAAACCGGAATGCCTGGAAGCCAAGCAGACGGTCAAAGAATTTTACTCGTTTCATTTCGGAAACGAGATGAAATTTTCAGCGGAAAACCTGCGCCCGCGCGAAAAGTTTTTAACCGGCGATTTCGTTAAACTTTTGCAGAACGCGCCGCCGGACAACGATGTTTTCACGACGAATTCGACCGACTTTCCGAAAGCTTTCCGCATCGGCGGCTGTGAAGTTACGGCAGCCGATAAAGCCGTTTTCGAAGTTTTGCTTTTCTGGAAAGACGATAAGCGGACCGAGCAGCGCGCGATCGGCGTTGAAGCGATCAAACAAAACGGCGAATGGCTTATTAACAAAATAAACTATTAAAATTAAACTATTATTCCTGAACACAATTTTCAAAACGCTATTTTCAATATTTTATGTCAATTTATTCGAACACCGAAAAGACTTTAGACACTGCCGAAAAACTAAACGAAACGCTTAATTCCTTTTTATCGATCGAACGCGAACAGGCTTTAAAGCGCGCATCCGAGCTTGACGCGAGTTCCGAAGACGCGCCGCTGAAGGGCTTTGCCATCGCCGTTAAAGACAACATCTGTACGCGGGGAATGCCGACGACGTGCGGATCGAGAATTCTCGGCAATTATCACCCGCAATACGATGCGACGGCTGTAAAAAAACTTTACGAAGCCGGCGCCGTCGTTGTCGGGAAAGCCAATATGGACGAATTCGCGATGGGTTCTTCAAACGAGAATTCGGCGTTCGGCGGCGCGAGAAACCCATGGGACACGACGAGAGTTCCGGGCGGAAGCTCGGGCGGGTCGGCGGTTGCAGTCGCTTCGGGCGTCGTTCGCGCCTCTCTGGGTTCGGAAACCGGCGGCTCCGTGCGCCAGCCCGCTTCGTTTTGCGGCATCTTCGGATTGAAACCGACTTACGGCAGAATTTCCCGTTTCGGCTTGGTCGCTTTCGCTTCTTCGCTCGATCAGATCGGCATATTCGGACAAAGCGCGAAAGATATAGCCGGAGTCCTGGGCATTGTCGCCGGTCGTGACGCTAACGACGCGACGACGGCTGACGTTCCGGTTCCAAATTACCTCGAAGCGCTTGATAAAGACATTAAAGGCAGAAAAATCGGCGTGCCGCGCGCGCTTTTCGGCGAAGGAATCGATGACGAAGTCAGACACGCGGTTGAAAATTCCATCGATAATTACAGGAAATTAGGCGCGGAAATCGTTGACGTCGAACTGCCGCACGCAAAATACGGCATCGCCGTTTATTACATTCTCGCAACGGCTGAAGCCTCTTCGAATCTTGCACGGTTTGACGGCGTTCGCTACGGTTTTCGGGCTGAAGGCGCGCATTCCTTGCGCGAAATGTACAACAAAACGCGAGAAGAAGGCTTCGGAGCCGAAGTCAAACGCCGCATTATGCTCGGAACATATGTTCTTTCCAGCGGTTATTACGACGCCTATTACGCCAAGGCGCAAAAGGTCAGAACGCTTCTCAAACAGGATTACCAAAAAGCGTTTGCCGGCTGCGACGCCATTTTGACGCCGACTTCGCCGACCGTGGCTTTTAAGTTCGGCGAAAAATCCGATGATCCTTTAGCGATGTATCTGAGTGATATTTATACGGTTTCGGCAAATTTAACGAGTATTCCGGGAATCAATATTCCGTGCGGTCTTTCTTCGGAAAATCTGCCGATCGGGATGCAGCTGGTCGGCAATAACTGGTCGGAAGAGGTTTTGCTGAATCTGGCTTACCGATATGAAAACGAATATCCGCTCGCGGCAAAACCGGCAATTTTCGGTTAATTAGCCAGGCTCAAATCCGCAAGCTCGCGCTCGCGGGTCGATGTGCCGGCGTTTTGATTCGGTATAATGTTTTGCCAGCGAGCTTTATCTTCAAACAAAAGCTCGGCTTCGGCAAGCGGAACCGGGCGCGAGAATAGAAATCCCTGTCCGTATTCGCAGTCTAAAATCTGCAATTGATGAAGCTGATGAATCGTTTCGATTCCTTCGGCAACGACATTCATATTCAAAGTTTTCGCCAGCGACACGATCGTGCGCACGATTTCTCCGTTTTCGCTTCCGCTTTCCATTTCGCTGACGAACGAGCGATCTACCTTTAAGGTATCTATCGGGAATCGATGCAGATAACTTAAACTCGAATAACCCGTGCCGAAATCATCGATCGAAAGCTGAACGCCGAGACTTTTCAAATCACGCAGCATTAAAATTACGCGCTCGGCGTTTTCCATCACGGCGCTTTCCGTCAATTCGAGCTTTAAATTTGCCGGATTGATTTTAGTTTCTGCCAGAACGTCGCTGATCTGCGCGACCAAATCGTTGTGAATAAAGTGCTTGCCTGACAAATTGACGCTGATCATCAAGGGCATATCCGGATTTTTCTTAGCCCATCGAACATGCTGGCGACAAGCTTCGCGGAGAATCCAAAGCGTCACCGGAACGATCAAGCCGGTATCTTCGCAGACGGGAATAAATTCGCCGGGCGGAATGAATCCGCGCTGCGGATGTTTCCAGCGCATAAGGGCTTCGAAACCGGCGAGCCGCATCGTATTTAAATCGATTATCGGCTGATAGTAAACGCTTAATTCGCGGCGCTCGATCGCCAGGCGCAGATCGGTTTCGAGCTGCATACGCTTGACAGCGCGCGTGTGCATGGTTTTGTCAAAAATCACGTAGTGCTTGCCGCTTTCTTTGGCGTGATACATAGCGATATCGGCATCGCGGAGTATTTCTTCAACTTCGGTGTAAGACGAACCGCCGAGGGCAATTCCAATGCTGACGCTGGTAAAGATTTTTCGTCCTTCAATAATGAACGGAGCGGCAACTTTATGTTTGATTAATTCGGCGAAATTCAGAACATCATCGGCGTTATTTACGTCCTTGATAACGACAGCAAATTCGTCGCCGCTGAATCGCGCGACCTGATCGCCTTCGGCGACGCAGGCGGCGAGCCGCTCGGCAACCTTTTTTATCAGCTTGTCGCCGGTCGAATGACCGAGACTGTCGTTGACGGTTTTAAAACGGTCAAGATCGAGAAACAGCACGGCAAATTTGTATTTAGGCTTTTTTCTGGATTCTTTCAACAAAAACTTGATAGTTTCCATAAACTGGTTCCGGTTCGGCAGATCGGTTAAACGGTCGTGAAAAGCGGCGTGGCGGAAAAGGTCTTTGCTTTCGCGCAGCGCGTCGCTGATTCGCTCCTGTTCGGTGATATGGTGCCGCAACTCGGCGATATGCCGCTCTGCCTGTTCCGCTCTTTCGCGCTCGGCGTGCCCGGCGAGCGCCGCGGTCGATTTTACGTCGTCTACATAACGCTTGTATGTAATGTAGATAAGCGCGGAAACTCCGCTGACGGCGGCAAACATAAAAAGATTAATACTGCTAAAGGCGTTCACGCTTGCTCCGGCGAAAAGCGCGCCCGCAATATATATAACCAAAGCATTTAAACAATAATCGTTCCAAACCTGCCAGATTGATTTTCCGCTTTTGAGCGCGATATAAATAGCCGCGCAGACCGAATTTACAACAAACTGCGTCCCAGCCATTACCAACAAAATTTTTATAAACTCGGAGTTTGTTTCGCTTAAAACCGCTTCGAGCGGCGATGAAAATATGACGTTGACGGTAGCTGCCGTGACAAAAGCCGAAAAAGCCGCAACCGAAATATTTAATACAATAGTTCGATTTTTTATCTTGATTCCTTTCCGCCGAAGATTAAGAGTCGTAAAGAGCGATTCTAAACTTGCCAGTAAAACGGCGACTTGCCCACCGTAGAGCAGCAGCGAAATAATTATCAGCGAATCGGAAACGGTTAAATGAATTTTTGTGCGCGGAAGTTGAATTCGAAGATACGAACTAAAGAAAATAGTAATGATCGAAAGCCCGATCAATTCGATGTTTACTTTCTCCAGCGGGAAATAATCAATTGCCCACAGTAAAGCAATGATGCCTAAAGGAACAATTACAGTTAGGTATAAATTAATGAATTTTTCTTTATTTTTCACAGGAATAAATGGAGGGTGACTTAGAAAATTCTGTTATTTCCAATGTTGAACTGGAAGAATATCCCGAGCCTTTTTAAGTCTATACATTTTTTTCTGAATTTTCAAAGCTAAATTTAAATTCGTTTTTATTATTAAACACTCCGTTAAAGAAAAACGCGGAGCTGATATGCATCTCCACGTTTTTCTTTTTAATTAAAAGCCCTCTGAATTAAGGCATACAGCTTGTGTTGTCGCCATACAGCATCATCTTGTTGGACATAGACAGCGTGCCGTCGCTGACAAGCAGCCCGTCGCTCACAAGCAAACCGTCGCTGATTAAAATGCCGTCTCCCCAAACGCTTTTATCTACTGATGAAACATTCGGAGAAAACAAGCTGCTCGAAGGAATAAACGGTGTTCCAGCCTTGATCTGTGCTGACGAACTAAGCCCGACCGAATCGCTGACAAGCAACCCGTCGCTGATTAAAATGCCGTCACTAACCAAAAGTCCATCGCTGATTAAAATGCCGTCACTAACCAGAAGTCCGTCACTGACAAGCAAGCCGTCACTGACAAGCAAACCGTCGCTTATCAAAATACCGTCGCTGATTAATAAACCTTCACCGTAAATTTTTTGATACTTTGTGATCAGTTCAGTGCCGCTCAGCAAGCCGTAGTTAGCCGTAATTCCGCCCGACCATTGAAAACGCGTTCCGGCAATCGTCGAAATGTGATTCGGCAAAAGCGTCGTCGTCAACAAAGGAGCTCCGAGCGCGGTTTGATTATTTAAATCCTGACGAACGAGTTTTGTTAAACGAATCGCGCCTTCAACATTTAAACTTCCCGCGCCTTGTTCCAGGTGATTAAACCCGGCAAGCGGCTGAGCCGTGTATTGAAGAATCATCTTCACCATATTCGGCGTCAGTTTCGGATTTGCCTGAAGCATCAGCGCGACGGTTCCCGAAACTATCGGCGTTGCCATCGAAGTTCCCGACAGATACATCAGCTGCGTATCCCAATTATTGCCGTCGTTATAAATCTCTAACTGGGGATTTTCCGCTGCCAGATCATTTCTTTTCGCTTTGGCTGCGACGATTTTGTTACCCGGTGCCACTAAATCCGGCTTGATCAGATGATCGTATTTTTTGACGCCGTTATCGGTGTAAAAAGAACGGGTCGGACCGCGCGAACTGTATGAAGCGATTTGATCGTCGTTTCTCGCATCGGTTCCGAACGTGTTTGTCGCGCCGACAGTGATAACCGTCGGGTCGTTGCCCGGCGCGTGAATCGCGCCGTAAACTTTGTTTCCGGAAGCGTCTTTTCCTGTATTTCCGGCAGCCGCCACGACGACGATTCCGGCTGAAGTCAAAGTTCGGACGGCACGGCAAACCGGATCGTTTCTCCAGGTTTCGACCGCGGGCGTTCCGAGGCTCAAATTTACTATGCGGATATTCAGACGAGCTCGATTGTTGTAAATCCAGTTGAGCGCTTCGATAAGCTTTGCCGTCGAACCGGTTCCGTCGTTTTTCAGAGCTTTGACCGCGATGATTTTAGCTTCGGGCGCAATGCCCTGATAATTTTTCAGGATGGAAGTAGAAAAGTTGTCGTTCGGTTTGCCGCCGCGTCCAGCCGCCAGAGCCGCAACGTGCGTTCCATGCCCGTAAGCGTCTTCAAGCCCGTCGCCGGCAAAATCTTTTTCTTCGACAACTCGCTTTTTACCGTCATTGCCGACAAAAGCGTCGTGTTGGTCGTAAATTGATGAATCAACGACGGCGATACCGATTCCGCTGCCGTTAAGCCCGGCGTTTCCCGATTGTTCGCGCGCCGCTAAAACTCCGGTCGTCGCGTCGATATGACCTAAAACCTTCAATTCCTGGTCGAGCGAAAGATGTTTTGTGCGCTGATGAGCGGCAACCGCTTCGGCAGCCTGAACGGGGAGCTCTGCCACGAGCATATTCAAGTTTTCCGCGCGGGATTCAACCGTAACACCATTCTTCTGCAAAATACGGTTTAGACCCGGATTATTGATGTCATCGGATTGCAGAATAACTTTGACCTTTTCATCCGGATCGCCATTGGCTACCAGATTGCGTAAATCCGGGGAGAGTTTATCGCCGACAAAAGCGTCTTCGGAATTTTCCAAATCTTCGTTTAAATCAACCAGTCGAAAATTCTTTTTCAAAAAGATGTCGGCAACAATTTGCGAATCATAATCCTCGATCGTTCCGGTACTGATAAATTTTACTTTTTCCGTAGCGAGAGATTCGCGCAGTTTTTCGGCGATCCGATTTCCGAACAAAGAATTTTCCCGGCTGAAGCTGGAAAAATCTTCCACGAAAACAACTGCTTTGTCGCCGTATGATTTTACGTACTGCAACACCGCAGACAAACGCGCGCTTAAATCCTGTTCATTAATCGAATCGGCGATAATCTGTTCGAGATTGACTTTCAAAAGTCTTTTGCCGGTCGCGTTTTCGGATGCCATCTGCACGGCTAAATTCTCGATTACGGCAAAACGCTTGCTGCCGTATTTATCGGTAATGATCATTCCTCTTCGATCTTTACCGTTGACGATTTCAGCTACTTTTTCCGTTTCTTTTTCCAAACCCTGAACATTCAAAATTTGTCCTTCTTCTGCTTTTTGAGAAAGGTCTTCAACATATTTATTGTGAGATTCAAGGCTTTTCTCTTTTGCGTTCAAGTCAGAATGATTATTTTCTGAAGCTTTATTTTGTCCAAATACCAGCGTCGGTATCAATATCGAATAAATCAACATTGCTGCGGTTAAGCTGGTAAAAGTTTTTTTGCACATAATTTACTCCTTACGTAGTCTTTCCCCTTGGAGGATGTTTCCGCTTTCTGTTTTGGCAAAGGCTGTGCCGCAAAATGACGATCACTTATAACGCCTGTTTTACTGGCTTTTAATAAATATGTTGAAAAATTCGTTAATATTTTTCTTTTTGAACAGGTCAGCCTGAACAGATAAGCCGTTCATTTTGACCGAACAATAATCCTTTCTCCGCTCAGAACTCTTTATTTTCTTTAGCTTATAAAAAAGGCGCGCCCGGAAGATTAATTCCACGCGCGCCTTTTCGGTAAAGTTATTTTACAGACTTTATTTTGTAATGCCGACCTCGGTTAAAGCGTAAGCGTAATCAAACGCTACTTCTTTCAAACGATCGTATCTGCCGCTCGAGCCGCCGTGCCCGGCGCCCATATTCGTTTTTAATAAAATAATACTGTCATTTGTTTTCAATTCACGAATTTTTGCGACCAGTTTCGCGCCTTCCCAGTACGGAACCTGCGAATCGTTCAAAGAAATTTCCACGAGCATATTCGGGTAATTCTGCGCCTTGACGTTTTCGTACGGCGAATATTGAATCATATAATCCCACGCCTGTTTCTCGTTCGGATTTCCCCATTCGATCCATTCTTCGGTCGTCAAAGGCAGCGTGTCGTCGAGCATCGTGTTCATCACATCGACGAACGGAACCTGGACGATCGCCGCTTTGAATGTTTCCGGCGACATATTGACGACGCCGCCCATTAAAAGCCCGCCCGCGCTTCCGCCCTGAATTACGAGACGGTCGCTTGATGTGTATTTATTGGCGACGAGCCATTTGGCTGAATCGATAAAATCGTAGAACGTGTTTAATTTCTTAAACATTCTGCCTTCCTGTCGCCATTTTTCTCCGAGTTCGGAACCGCCGCGAATGTGCGCGATGGCGTAGATCATTCCGCGATCAACCAGGCTCAGCCGCGCCGTCGAAAAATTCGGAGTCATCGAAAAACCGTAAGAACCGTAAGCGTAAAGCAGCATCGGCGCTTTTCCGTCGAGCCTGGTTCCCTTTTTCATCACGACGGAAATCGGGACTTTGACGCCGTCGCGCGCCGTCGCCCAAACTCTCTGCGTCTCGTATTTCGCTTTATCGTAACCGCCCAAAACTTCCATTTGTTTCAAAAGCTCGCTTTTTCCGGTTTTGAAATTGTATTCGTAAGTCGAATTAGGCGTAATCATCGAAGCGTATTCGTAGCGAACCGTCGGCGTTTCAAATTCCGGGTTCGTCGAAATGTTCAGCGTGTAGACGCTTTCCGGGGTTGCGATTCTAGCCGGGGCGCGCTTGGTTTTCAAATCCAGAACCTTCAGATATTCAAGCCCGTTTTCAAGCTCGGAAACGACGGCGTAGTCTTTGAAAAACTCGATCCCGTCAATTTTTATCGCCGGATTGTGCGCGATGAAATCCGTCCAGTTTTTCTCGCCCGGGTCCGACAAAGGAGCGCGAACGACTTTGAAGTTTTCCGCGCCTTTATTCGTCGTAATGTAAAAATCGCCGTTATAAAAATCAGCCGAATACTCGTGACCTTCGCGGCGCGGCGTTAAAACTTTCCAGGCGCCGAGCGGATTATCAGCCGGTAAATAACGATATTCGCGCATCGTTTTCGCGTACGAGCCGATAAAAAGCATTTTCCTGTCGCGCGAGCGCCCGATGCCTGCATTGAATAAAACGTCTTTTTCTTCGTAAACCAGATCGTTTTTGTCGGCGGTTCCGACCGTATGACGCCAGATTTTATCGGTTCGCTTGGAAACCGGGTCTTCCTGCCCGTAGAAAAGATACTTCCCGTCGTTCGACCATTCGGTCGAAGTGACGCGCTCGATTTTATCGGGCAGAATCTTTCCCGTCCGCAAATCTTTAATTTGCAGAGTATATTGACGATAACCGGTCATATCGGTCGAAAAGGCAAGCAGATTTCCGTCGTCGCTGACGTCAAACGAACCGATGGCGAAATATTTATATCCTTTCGCCATTTCGTTTTGGTCGAGCAAAACTTCGGCGTCTTTGCCGTCGCGCGTTTTGCTGCGCAAAAAGGTCGGATACTGTTTGCCTTCCTCGGTTTTACTGAAATACCAGTAATCTCCCAATTTATACGGAACGCTCAAATCCGTCTGCTTTATGCGTCCGAGCATCTCTTTATAAAGATTGTCGGCAAACTGTTTGTGCTGTCCCATAAAACTCTCCGTATAAGCGTTTTCCGCTTCGAGATATTTTATGATTTCGGGGTTTTTCTTTTCTTCTCTATCGCGCAGCCACGCATAGTTATCAACTATCTCGTAACCGTGGATTTTTAATACTTTCGGTTCTTTTTTTGCAACAGGCGGTTTCATATTGGTTTGGGCAATAATCGTAAAATTGCCGGTGAATACAATTATGCCCGCAAAAACGGCAAAAATAAAAAGCAGTCTTTTCATTTTATCTGGCTCCTTTGTAATTTTTGAAAAATTTTTCTTTGGATTTCTACGCTTTACTTTAACCTTTTGTTTCTTTATTGGCTAATCTCTTTGAATTGAAGTGAAGTGTTTTTTACGAGACAAGAAATAAGATTATTTCCAGGCTGATTTTTCTTTCTCCGGAAAAAGGTTTTGCCGTAATTTCTTATGCTTATTCGTTGCGCTGAATTTATTAAAACATTCTTACTAAAAAGTTTTTTCACAAATTTTTGTTAACGCTTTTCGCCGCCTTTCGTCTATATTACCGGCAAGCTGTCGGCATATTAAACTCATTGTGAATAAAAAAAGGCAAAAAGATATAAATTAATCTTTTTGCCTTTTTTTATTAACTCAACTTTAGTTAATTATCTTTCGTTAATCGGCGTGTATTTCAAATCGCGTTCGCCGATGTATTCGGCGCGCGGGCGAATGAGTTTGTTGTTGCCGTATTGCTCTAAAATGTGTCCCGTCCAGCCGGAAATACGCGAAAGTGCAAAGATCGGCGTGTATTGATCGAGCGGAATCCCCATCAGGTAATAAGCAGAAGCCGAATAGAAATCCACGTTCGGGTACATTCCTTTTTTCTCGTGCATCAGCTTTTCGAGTTTTTCGCTCATTTCAAACCACTTCATTTCGCCTTTTTTCTCGCCCATCTGGCGCGAGAATTTGCGAAGCCAGGTCGCGCGCGGATCTTCGGTTTTATAAACCGCGTGACCGATGCCCATTACTTTTCTTTTAGCGGCTAAAGCTTCATCGAGCCACGGTTCGATTTTATCGATGTCGCCGATTTCGAGCAGCATCTTCATAACGTTCGTGTTTGCGCCGCCGTGAAGCGGTCCGGCAAGCGCGGCGATTCCGCCGGTTACGGCGCCGTAAACGTCGGCTAAAGTTCCGGCGATAACGCGCGTCGTAAAGGTCGAAGCGTTAAGTTCATGGTCGGCGTGCAGAATCAAAGCGATGTCGAAAATACGCGCTTCATCGGCTTCGGCGCGTTCGCCGCGAATCATATACAAAAAGTTTTCGGCGATGCTCAGAGATTTGTCGGGCGCGATAACTTCTTTGCCCGTGCGGATTCTTTCCCAAGCCGCAACCAGAGTTCCGATTTGCGCAGTCAGCTTGATCGCCGCTTTTAAAGCATGTTCGCGGTCGGTTCCATGACCGTCTTTATCGTAAAAATCCAGCGCGGAAACCGAGGTTCTCAAAACGTCCATCGGATCGGCGTCTTTCGGGAAGCTGCGGAGAAGCTCGATTACTTCGGCTGGCGCTTCGTAATTGGCGCGAAGCTGGTTTTGCAAATCTTCGAGTTCGCCGGCTTTCGGCAATCGACCGTTCCAAAGCAAATAGATAACTTCTTCAAACGTCGAATTTTCGGCTAAATCGTGAATATTATAACCTTGATAAATTAAAATTCCTTCTTCGCCGTTAACATCGCCGATTGCGCTTTGTGCGGCAACTACGCCTCTCAATCCCGCAGACGCGGCGGTTGTTTCTGTTGCTGTGCTCATAGTGGTTTAATCCTTGTTATCTTAAATTTTTCTATAATTTAAATGTAACAAAACGCTTCTTTACTGACAAGTTTGCCGGTTTTTTTCAGATGCGTTATGTAATTTCATTGTTTGCCCGATGCGAGTTTTAAGAATTTTTGCCGCCGACGCTTGAAAGGCTGAAATTTCGAGATAACCGGCGCTGCCCCAAATCATAAAAACTTCCGAATCAGCCGCTTGTGAGTAATGTTCGCACTGCGTATCGATGATACGTCCGTTTATTTTGAGAAAAAATGCGTCTTTCGCATCTTCTTTTGTAAAGTTTGTCACAATATTGCCGAAACGATCAATATTTATAATCGCGCCTTCAATTTCGTTTTCCGACAAAACGCGCGGCTTGTTTTCCGGAATGCAAACATAATCCTTGATTGCGGCGCCGAATCGCTTCGGGTCGATCCCGTTTGATAAATGAGCGGCGACGGGAGCGAAAACGTCCCGACCGTGAAAAGTCCGGCTGATTTCAGACAGAAAAAATTCCTCGTTTGTCAGTTCGACTGCCAGAATATCTTTTGCCGCGTTAAAAACGAAACTCAGCAGCCCGTTGTCCGGCGCCACGAAGAAATAATCGTTCTGTTTAACTAAAATCGCTCTGCGCGCGGAGCCGACGCCCGGATCGACGATGGCGACAAAAATGGTTTTCGGCGGAAAATTCTCGTAGCAGGCGCGGAGCGCGTAACTTGCCGAAGCGATGTTCTGCGGCTCGATTTCATGCGAAATATCAACGATATTCGCATTTTCATTGATCGACAAGATAACGCCCTTTATCGCGCCGACATAATAATCCGACGTTCCGAAATCCGTTATCAAAGCAATCACGCCCGTTTCCGCCTTTTCGCGCATACTAAAATCCATAAAAAATTATCCGCTAAGACCTGCAAAATACAAACAAAAACCTTGCAAAGCCTTCAGCGGATAATTTTAACGTTAATGTTTTTTTAATGATGAATTATTTTAATGTTGAAGGAAAGAAAAATCTTTTATTTCCCATTAATTTTTCATTAATTTTTCATTAATTTTTCCATTAATTTTATTTATTCACCATTAAAATTACCGAATCTGCGTTTCGTAAGAAGTTTTAATTCTTAACTGTTGATTTTGATTCAGACGGATGTTTTTGCCGCGTTCGATGACGACCGCGCCGACGCCGAAAGCCGCGCCGACGCCCGCTCCGACAGCAGCGCCGACCGGACCGCCCGCAATAGCGCCGACGACCATTCCGGTTCCGGTTGTCGCGCCGACTTTGACCGAATCTTCTTTAACGTTTCTTCTTCCGATCGCCGTGCCTTCCGAATCGACAAGTTTAACGTTATCTCCTCTGACCGGTAAGATTTCCGTCAAAACCGCGTTGAAATTGCTCCAGCGTTTTTCGTTAAGCACGATGCGGTCAAAAGAAAGAAGCATTTCCGAGCGGCGTTTGATTCTGCCCGGTCGGCGAATTTTGCTGATTCTTCCTTCGACGATCGCGCCGCTGATTTCAGACGGCGAAATTATACGGGCTTTGAATTTATCGCCTTCCATATTTTTGTCCGTGCTGAGACGATCCTGTAATTCAACAATCAGTTCCGTATCGGTCGGAATAATAATCACCGCGTCGTTGTCCGTTAAATAAGCAGCCTGCTCGATGCGCGGCTGGCTCGCGGGCGCAGGATTTTCGTTTTGCCGGACTAGAGACGCGGCGACCTGAGAATCCGTCGGCTGGGAAACATTTTCCGCAATTTCCGGTTTAACTTCGGCGGCGATGTTTTCTTGAACGGCGGTTTCGACACCCGGCTTTTCGGCAATCGCTAAAGTCCGCACTCCGCGTTTGTTCAATTCGAGCGGCAAAGTGGCATCAAACGAACGTTTTTCGAAACCGGTATCGTAACCCGTTTCGAAACCTTGCTGATAGCCGTCTTTATATTCATCTAAAGCGCCGTATTCCTTGTTGTATGCCCGGTCGGCTTTATTATATTCATTGTGGCGGGCGTAATCTTTTGTCGAATTCTCGATCGCGTCGCGATAGCCCGACATATAACCGTCGGAATATCCGGTTCGGTAACCGCGCTGAATGGCGATTTTTGTATCTTGGGCGTATGTCGTTTGAATTGTTAAGGATAGAAAAGAGAAAAGACTCAGGGAAAGACACAGGATTAAGCTCACAAAACTTCTGGTTAGCTTCATTTGACCTCCAATATATATCAAAAAACTAGAAATGATTTATCCGCTTAGATTTATACATTAAAAGTTAATAAATTACAACAACATTTTTTTTCAAAATTTTCCGCCCTTTTCGCATCTTTTTGAAAGGAAAGGCTTTTTTGTTATGATGAACGAATATTTTGCTGATTCGACGCATCAAAATCCCGGCTGAAACAAGTTTTCAAGCTATATTTACGGGATTTTTCTTTTGTTTTTATTTTTTTTCAACCGGCATCAAGCTCATAGAACTTGCATGTGCCTCTTTTTATTTTTTACGCATTCACATTTTATGGAAAAGAAAAACGGAAACTGGACGATCAAGGATACTGATGTAATTTTTGAAAACGATTTTTTCACGGTTTACGAAGACAAAGTAATTCAGCCGGACGGCTCAAACGGAACTTACGCGACCATTAAGCTTCCGCCCGGCGTCTGCGTTTTACCGATCGACGATGAAGATTTCGTTTATATGACAAAGCAATTCCGATATTCCGCCGGGCGCGAGACTTTGGAAGTCGTCGCCGGCTCAGTCGAAGATGAAAGCCCGCTTGACGCCGCCAAGCGAGAGCTCAAAGAAGAACTCGGCATCACCGCCGAAGAAGTGAAAGAACTCGGCAAACTGGAACTCGATAATTCCATTATAAAAAATGAAATTTCTTTTTTTACGGCGCGCAAACTCAGTTTTGAAGAACCGGAGCGCGAAAGCTCTGAAGAGATGGAAACGGTGAAAATCAAATTCAGCGAAGCGATCGAAAAGATTTTCAAAGATGAAATCGTTCACGCGCCGAGCTGCGCGCTGCTTCTTAAAACTTTAGCAAGCAAAGCGCGGTAAGTTTCCGGATAAATTAACTGTCAATCAACTGTCAATTGACAGCGAAACAAATAAAAAAAGGGCGGTGAATTTAGCCGATTCACCGCCCGCAAATACATTGGAGAAAAAAACGTTAAAAACTCTTTCGAAATAGATACGACGCGCGTATAAAAAAAGTTCTGCCGTTTCTTCCGAATCCCGGCTCGTAATTTCCTGTAAACGGATTAAAGCCGTTGTAATTTAAATCGTCGTTGTATCCGGCGTAAAGCGCAGTTCCAGGGCTCGGGTTCCATCCGAACAATAATTGCCCTTTTACGTTAGACGAAAGCGAATCGTAATCGAGCCGGGTGCGAGCAAAAATAAAACGAGTGAATTGATAAGTCGAACGCAGCGTCACGATATTTGAATCGAAAGACGTTCTGCCGGTATCGTCTCTCACGAGCCGGCTCTTATTGTAATCGAGCGAAATTCTCAAAGGATTTATCGGCTTTAACTCGATTCCCAGACCGAAATCGTATTGCTGCCCTGCGCCCGGATCAAGCGACGGTTCAGGCAAAGACGGCAATCCGAGTAGTCTTCTTCTCTCTTCTTCTGCTAAATAAGCAGTATAAGCGGAACTGACGCGCGGAAATCTTTCGCCCGCGCCGAAATCGAAATCGAAGGCGTTAAAAATCGTTCCGCCGAAAACGCCGACGCTGATCTTTTTATTGATTTGTTTATTTAAATTCGCGCTGATCCAGCCGTTTGTCGTCGAGCGCTCGGAATCTCCGAAAAACGCGCCGCTGTCGGGTCGGGTCGGCATTCGTTTTAATCCGAACTCTTCTTCGAAAAGCCTTTCGTAGCCGATGCCGCCGTTAAAATTCAAATAAGTGTTGTTTTGCAGCGTAAAGCTTAAGTTCTGTCCCCATTCGGCGCTTTGCGAACGTCCAGCCCAGTCATAACCGAGACTTAGATTATTAAACCAGTTGACGCGGATAATTTTTGCTTTCGGCTTGGTTTCGGTGCTGAGACGTCCTCCAAAAAAAGCTGAATTGGTGTTTTGACGGCGCGTAAAACCGGCATCGGCGCGGTAATCGCGGCTGCGCCCGACGAATTCGATGACAAAGCCGCGATTTTTTTCGGTGTAATCGTAATTAACGAAATAAGCCAGCCCGTTTCCGGCGCGGTAATTGTCGTAAGTATTAGAATTCGAGCCGGTTCCGCACACGGCGCGGTTGCGCTGCGCCTGCAAAGGATTCAGCAGAGGCTCGAATTCCGCGTCGAAGAAACAGCGGCGCGAATTGGTTCCGACAACCTGAAATTGAAAAACGGTTTTTTCGTCTACCTTAAAACGCCCGTCAAAACCGGCTAAAAGATTGCGCTGCTCCGGATAACCGCGGTATGTCGCGACGAAACCGACGTTGTTTTCTTTGCCGAAATCGCGCTTTACGCGCAAAACTCCGAACAAAGCGTTTTTGTCAATAAATTCATCAATGCGCGGGCGCACAGACGGGTCGTTTCGATCGTCCTCGTCATAATTTCCCGGCGCGTTGTCGCTCGCCGCCAAAAACCCGAAAGAGGTTTTGCCGACCTTGCCCGTCAGCTTTGCGGCGAAATCGGGATCGAAAATCTGTCTCG
This sequence comes from Acidobacteriota bacterium, assembly GCA_025463125.1. Lineage (GTDB taxonomy): Bacteria > Acidobacteriota > Blastocatellia > Pyrinomonadales > Pyrinomonadaceae > SXVE01. The sequence goes on from JAOAPX010000066.1 coordinate 17,413, forward strand.
AATAAAAAACCTGCAAAGGCGTTTGAAAAGTATCGGCGCCTTCGAGAAAAAACGGGCGTTTTTCTTCAAAGAAAATCGGAAAGCGCTGGTTTGCGGAAACGACCGGCGCGTCGGCTTCGATCTCTGCAAAATCCGGATTATAAGCCGCGTCGAGCGTAATGTTCGGCGTTATCGTGTACTTTAATGTCACGCCAATATCCTGCTTGATCGGCTGGTTGACGAATCTTCCGGTTTCGCGCAGCCCGTTCGTGTTGCGAACCGGATCGTAATAGCCGCGTTCATTAACGAGGTAGCGCGGAAATACGCGCAAACGCCGACCGGTTTCTCCGAGCGTAATGCTCGGCGTAATCTCCAGCGTTCTTTCGTATTTAATTTCGTCGAGCCCGGTTATTTTCCCGTATTTAATTAATTGCCCGGAAACGTTTCGATCATCCGGCATCCACGAATTCATTTCATCGTTCAAACGGTCGATGTTTCGGGCGACGTTAAATCCCCACATTTTTCCTTTTCCAGCCGCGTAGCGCAGGGATTTAAACGGGATTTTAACTTCGACCGACCAGCCCCATTCTTCAATAACGCCTTTCGATTCCATAACGATATCGACCGAAAAATCCGAACCGCGACCCTCTGTGTGAATGCCGTCCATCTGAATTCCGAGCGGGTTGAATCCGAGGATATACGCTCGTCGCTGATCGTTATAAGTGTCGAGCCAAATCCTGACGTTGTCTTCACCGAAAACATCGTCGCGCTTTGCGACCGTCGCATTGATCTTGTCTTTTTCGTCCCAGCATTTAAAGGCGATGTAGAGATATTTTTCATCGTACATCATCAGCGCCTCGGTCGGTTTTGAAGGCGCGCTGTTGTCGCCCGGATTCGTCTGGTAAAAGTCCTTGAAAACGACAGCTTGCTTCCAGATTTCCTCATCGATTTTCCCGTCTATCACGGGAGAAAGCGATGCTTTCGGAATTCTCACGGGCGCGGCTTTTTCCGGCGGAAGGATTATTTTCGATTTATTTCCGGCGCTTGTTTTGCTGCCGTCTTTTTTGTTTTCCGCAGCTTTTTTTTCGTCCGTATTTTCGAGTGTTTTTACAGTGTCCGATGTTTTTAGCGCAACCGAGCTTTCGGTTTGCGCTTCGATATAAAATGAAAAAATTAAGATTGCAATTATTGCGTAAAGCTTCTGCATAAAGACCTGATAGGTATGAATAATAATATTTAGCTAATTTTAAAATGGTAAAACCGATCTGCTCTGACTAAAACGCAAAAGCGGTCAAAGTGTTTCAAAAAAAAACCGTGGCAGATCGAAAAACTCGGTCTGCCACGGTTTTCGGAAATCAATTAATTTGCAGAAGTTTTTTATTGCGAAGAGAAATTTTTCCGTCGGCGGATGTCAAAAGACGGTATTTAGCTCCGCCTTTTCCTAATTTCCAGCGAAAAATGTTTTCCCCGCCGCTTGCCGCCGGGACGAGCGAAAAGCCTTCCATATTAATATCTTTCAAGTTGGTTTCAATATCGGCGCTGAAATTATCGGGCAGAGTTAAAACGATTGTTCCGTCAACGGTTTCGGCGGAAAGTTTTTCAAAATCTCCTTCGAGATAAGTTTCGCCGGCATCCGAATCGGCTTCGACTTCGCCGCGAAAACCGACGATTCTTATTCTACCGTCCGCCGCCGCAACGCGCAAAATGCCGCTCGAATCGCGGACATTGATAGCTTCGTCATCGCCGTTTAATTCTATTTCGCCGGAAACGTTTTCGAGGCGGATTTCACCGTTAGCGGTTATCCGCAGATTCGACTTTTTTGGCACATACACCTCGACGCTGACATTGTTGTTATCATCAAAAATGCCGCCCGCTCTCGCCGTCCGGTTGAAATTTTCAACCTCAATATTAACGTCCGAATCCGCTTGTTCGACTTTTATATCGACCGGCGGCTGAATGCGCGTGCGCGAGATTTTTTTAACCGCATACATCACTTCCGGTTTATCCCAACCGCGAACCGTCACGCCGCATCCTTTTGCTTCGATCGTTACTCTCGGAACGCCTTTAACGGCAAAACTTCCGGTTTTCTTTTCGACCGTCGGCGCTCCCGAAACCCAGTTGACGTTGGCAATACGCGGTAATTTTTCCAACTTGATTTTTTCCGCTTCTTTGAGTTTTTCTTTTAATTCTTCGGTATTTATCTCGATGCTAGCCTGATTAATCGCTTCTAATGATTGTTTTATAGCCTGCTCAGCGAGCTTTTCAATTTCCGGTCCGAGAACCGACAGATCGGCTTCGACTTTTTTTGCCGTTCTCGCTTTTTTCGCGGCTTCTTTCTGCGAAGAAGAAACGGCTTTGGCAATTTCCCTGTTGATTTTAGCCTGATTTACGCCGTGGCTGCCGTAATCGTCTCCGTCTCCGTCCTTTTTCTGAGGTAAAAGATTTGTTGCCGGGTTTATCGACTTCCCGTCGTTTTTACGCCCGATAGTCAAACCGCCGTTGACGCTGTTCAGACGAATCTCCACGTTGCCGTTGCCGATTCTGCCGTAAAGATCGCGCCCGACATATTCGCCTTTGCGAACCGGAAGCCCGAAATCATTATTAATACTGCCGTTAAGCGTATCGGCTGTGATCGTCGCATTCGAATCGGAGGGAATAATTAAATTAACGCGCCCGTTGACGGTTTCGAGCGAGATTTTGCTGCCCGTATCAAGCCGGTCGAAAATCGCCTCAACCGTACCGTTAACGGTTGAAAGATTTGCGTTTCCGCGCAGGTTCGTTGCCTTTACTTCGCCGTTTACGGCTGAAACTTTTGTGAAATTTACAAAATTCGAAACCGTAACCGAACCGTTGACCGTTTCAATTTCATTTAAGAGGGCTGTCCGCGGCACGCTCAGGCGAAACTGAACTTCAAGTTTTCGCGCGCCTGTCCACGCCTTATTGCCGCGGTTTCTCGTATCTTCATAATCGGCTTCGACGCTGAAGCTGTCTTGCCGCGCGTCGATCTTTATATCGACATCGGCTAAATTTTCGCGCGAATCGGCTATTTTTACGGCTTCTAATTTGATTTCCTTGCGGTCCCACGCTTCGACTATAATCGAACCGTTAACGTTTGAAACATTTACGCGACCGTCGGCGTTAAAAGGATAGGTCTGCTCGAATCTTTCGATTTCGTCGAGCCTGACGATCGAGCTGGTTTCCTGATTTTTTGATGTTTGATGATTGACCGGCGACAGATCGCCGTCGCTTGTAAACATTAACCCGGCTAAAACTATTGAATATAACCAATTCATAAATGCGTTCTCCTGATTCGGACTTTTTCGGAAGAATTCCCGTTTCTATCTACAAAACACCGCACGATTTTAATTTATGACAGTTTTTTTTTCATTTTTTTTTGAAACATACCTCTTATCTTTGAAAAGACCGCTTCGGCAGACGTGTTTTTCAAATCAGTTTTAGCTCTGCTTCGAATTTCGCCGGTTTGTCTGACCGCAAGTCGTTTTACGCTTTTATCCATAAGCATTATAAAATTTTAAAGGCGTTTTGCGGCTCTAAATTATTAAAATAATAGCAACAAATTGAGACGGCTCTACATCTGACGAATTTACTTATTTTATGAGATTTGATAGTTTTATACGTTTGATAGCTGCTGGAAAACGGAGAAAAGGATGAATTTAAAAAAAACGCGACTGCATATTTTGCATGAAGCCGAAAACTTAAGCTCGAAAGCCAAATCGGGCGTTTCTCTGCATTGTCATACCGAACATTCCAAAGAAATGCTGGAATTTGTGCCGCATTATGCCGCCAAGCTTCCGATCATCAATTTTTTCTGGCAAAGAGAACGAAAAAAATATATGCAGCGCGAAGGCAAAGATATAGAGTTCACAAATGCCTTCTGGTCTCCGCCGCTTACCGCGCAGGACGTTTATAACATAGAAAAATCCCAGATCAATAAAGCCGGATTGGAAGAAATGGTTTCGATCTCCGATCACGACAGCATTGACGCGAACTTAAAAGTGATCGAAAACACCGCTAACGCGAAAGCCCCGATTTCACTTGAATGGACGGTGCCTTTCGAATTCGGCTTTTTCCACGTCGGCGTTCATAATCTGCCGAAAGATCGCGCGGTCGAATTAACGCAAACGCTGATCGATTACACGTTTAATAAAGAGAATCATACGAACGAAAAACTTCAGGAGATGTTTTCCCTGCTCAATTCGATTCCGGAAATATTAGTCGTGTTAAATCACCCGCTCTGGGACATCGAAATCGTCGGCAAAGAAAAACACCTGATTTTGCTGAAAAACTTTTTAAGGCAGCACGGCGAATGGATTCACGCGCTCGAAATTAACGGTTTTCGCTCGTGGTCGGAAAACAAAGCGGTGATTGAAATGGCTGAGTCGCTCGGTTATCCGATTGTCACGGGCGGCGATCGCCACGGCTGCAAGCCAAACACGGTCTTGAATTTAACCGACAGCAAGACGTTCGACGAATTCGTCGAAGAAATCCGCGTTGACCGCCGCTGCGAAGTCGTTTTAATGCCCGAGTACAAGCAGCCGCTTCACTCGCGTCAATTGCAGTCGTTTGCCGAAATATTAAAGCATTACCCGGAGTTTCAAGACGGGCGGCAGCGCTGGTTCGACCGCGTTCATTTCGATGTCGGAGACGGACACGGAACGCGCCCGCTTTCGGTTCACTGGGTTTACGGCGGACCTTTATGGCTGCGCTGGGCAATCTGGACGCTCGGCATTTTCGGCAGTCCGAAAATGCGCCCGTTCTTTTCTCTCGCCAGACACAAGAAAGATCGCGTGCCTAAAACGGTCGATCAAACAAATTTTGAAATTCCGGGCTCGGATGAAATTTCAACGACCCTGACGTCCGACGCCGTTTCTTAGAAATTTTATATAGACAGGTAAAAATATAGCGGCGGGTTTCTAAAGCCCGCCATTTGATTTAATAAACATACGTGGAGAAAATCTTACGTGTCGCCTTTTTCCCCGATTCATATCTGGAAGTAAACGGCGTCGCGATGACCAGTAAAAGACTTGTTGGATTTGCAGGCGAGCGCGGCTATCCTCTTTTGTGCGTTCATGCCGGCGCGAAAACCGGAGTTACGGGAAACGGCAGCGTTGAATTCGTTTCACTGAAACGCTCGCCCATGTCGTTTGCGATGGACGAAGGCTTAAAATACGATCCGCTTTTTCAGCGCCACAGCCGTTTCGTCGAAAAACAGCTGGAAAAATTTCGCCCCGACGTTATACACATCACGGGGCTTAACGACGTCAGCATTATCGGTTCGTATTTAGCGTGGAAAATGAAGCTGCCGATGGTCGGTTCGTGGCACACGAACCTGCACGAATACGCCGCGCACCGTTTGCAGAATAAATTCGGCTTTCTGCCCGAACAAACAAAAACCAATTTGACGAAATTCATCGAGCGAAAAATTCTCGACGGCGCGAAGCTTTATTATAAAATGCCGCAAATCCTGCTTGCTCCGAACGAAGAGCTGGTAGAAATGCTCGAACGCGGCACGGGCAGAAAAGCGCGTTTGATGATTCGCGGCGTTGACACGAATATGTTTTCGCCCGATAAGCGGACGCGAACCGACGATAAAATCTGTTTCGGTTTTGTCGGTCGTCTGCGCGCCGAAAAAAACGTGCGGCTTCTTGCCGAAATGGAAAAAAAATTGTTTGAAAGCGGGAAAGACAACTTTAAGTTTTTAATCGTCGGCGAAGGCAACGAGCGCCAATTTCTCGAACAAAATATGCAGACGGCTGAGTTTACCGGATTTCTCGACGGTGAGCGCTTAGCCGAAGCGTATGCTAATATTGATATTTTCGTGTTTCCATCGGAAACCGACGCTTTTGGAAACGTTATTCAGGAAGCGAACGCGTCCGGAGTTCCATGTCTTGTCACCGATCAGGGCGGACCGAAATTTATCGTCAAAGAAGGTGAAACCGGCTTTATCGCTAAAGACATCGACGATTTCGTCAAATTCTCTATCGAATTAATGGAAAACCCCGGAAAGCTGGAGATTCTAAAGAAAAATTCCCGCGAGTTTGCCCGCGCCAGATCATGGGAATCGGTTTTTGAGAGCGTTTACGGCGCTTACCAAGAGGCTTACGATAGAAAGGCAAAAAAAGAGAAAGGCAAAAAAGCGAATGATTAAGTCAGAAGAAATACACTACTCAATTGCCGAAGCCGACGATCTGGAAGAAATTCACGATAAGAAAATTTCGGTCGGCGATGTTTTTCGCAGTTTGCTGCAGCATCCGGCGCAGCTCGTAACGCGCTGGAACTGGAAAGCCGGTTTTCTCGGCGCTTTGCTTCGCGCTTCTTTTTATTTAACGGTTTACAAAGCGAGCAAGGAAAATTGGGCGGTAACCTTAACGGCGGTTTTAGTCGAGCTCAGCTTTCGCTTTTTCACATCGGGCATTTCCGGCGCAATCGTGCAGTCGTTTCGGCGCGCGACGCCCGCCTGGCTGGCTACTTTGATAGTTACCGTGACATTGCCGGTTTTCAGCCATTCGATCGAATACATTACGCATTACGCTCAGGAAACCTATTTTAACTCGATATTCGCCGCTTCGGAAAACAACGCGCGGCAGAAAGCTTTCGCCGTATCGGTTTTATTTTCGGTTCTTTCGGCGCTTTTTAATTTGTTTATGATGCGTCACGGCGTTTTGCTCGTCGGCGCGGGCGAAGAAACAAAATCCCTCGGAAACGATTTGAAGAAAATCCCGTTCCTGATTTACGAATTCGTCACGTTTTTGCCGTCTCTGATCGTGCGTTTTTTAAGCGAGCGCAAAATTTTCGCCGCGACGGGCGTGTTTTTGTCTTTCGGCTTAACGGTCGGCTCGCTTTTAGGCGGATTTCGCGGCAAATGGTCGTGGGCTTGGACGACGGCGCTCGGCGCCTGGGCGATTTTACTGGCGTTTACGCTGATGTATGCGATCGGCGCGAAGATTAGGCAGCGGTTGTCTAAACATTAATTTCACGTTTGAGACGAAGATTCGGGGCAAAAGCAATTAATGAAATCGGTTCATCTAACCAATTATTACCATAAAAACTCGGGCGGAATCAGCACGTCGTACAATAATCTGCTTGATGCAGCCGCGCGTCATAAAAGGCACATTCGCCTGATCGTTCCGGGCGAAGCGGAAGCCGTCGAAGAAGTCAATGATTTCGCCAAAATTTATTACGTTCCCGCCAATTATTCGCCGATTTTCGATAAGCGTTACCGCTTGATTCTGCCGTGGCAATATATGCAAAACGGCTCGCTGATCCGAAAAATCCTGCTCGCGGAAAAACCGGATTTGATTGAAGTTACCGATAAATACACGCTCAGTATGATCGGAGCGATGGTTCGTCTCGGCAAATTTCGCCAGCTCGGACGCCCGGTGCTCGTTCATTTTTCCTGCGAGCGCATGGACGATAATATTTCTTCGTTTATGACCAAAGGCAAGGCGGGCAGATGGCTCGCGAAAAGCGTTATCGGCAAATACACGCTTCCGAGCTTTGATTTTCATATCGCCAATTCGCCTTACACCGCCGAAGAATTTTTCAAATCGGTCGAAAGCGAAAAAAACGGATCGGAAAAATTTCTGAACTGGAGCTGGCGAACCTTCAAAGCTCCGCGCGTTCCTTTGCGCGAAAGAGTTTTTGTTTGCCCGCGCGGCGTAAACAGCGAGCTTTTTTCGCCTGAAAGAAAATCCGGCGCTGTTAAAAGAGAAATGCGCGAGCGAGCGGGAATTCCGCAAAGCGCGACGGTTTTGCTTTACGCCGGAAGAATTTCGCCGGAAAAAAACATCGGATTGCTGCCGGATTTTATGGAAATCCTGGCGAAAGACGCGAAAAACGATTACCGTTTGATCGTCGCCGGCGCGGGTCCGCAAAGCGATTGGCTGAAAGAGGAAACCGATAAACGCCTCGCCGGCAGAATCATCCAGCTCGGGCATCTCGACAAAGAATTGCTGGCTGATTATTACGCCAACGCGGATGTTTTCGTTCATCCGAATCCGCGCGAACCGTTCGGCATCGCGCCGCTCGAAGCGATGGCTTCAGGCGTTCCCGTGGTTGCGCCGAACGCCGGCGGCATTTTGTCTTACGCAACGGATGAAAATATCTGGCTGACCGAACCGACGGGCGAAAATTTTGCGGCGGCGATTCGCGAAATCGTAGAAAATCCTGATCGCACCGAATTCAAAATCGAAAACGCTCTGCAAACGGCGCGTTCAAACACGTGGGAAAGATCGACCGACCGGCTGCTCGCGACTTACGATAAAATGTACGCCGATTTTCAGGCGCGCAGAGAGCTTTACGCGGGTTCGGAAAACGCGAAAGATTTTGATTACACAAAACTTATAAATAAATAGGCGACGATTGCAGATAAAAATTTCGGCAGCCGTTTGATTTATATTTAACTCGCAATTGAAAATGTTAGAACTTGTTTTTGCCAACTTAAAAGTCCGTCCTTTCCGCACGCTCATCAGCGTCGTCGGCGTCGCGCTCGGCGTAATTCTGGTCTTGCTTTTCACGGGTCTCGCCCGCGGAATGACCGACGATATGGCAAAACGCGCTTCGAACTGGAAAGCGGAAATCGTTTTTACGCGCCCGGGCGCGATGGAACTGACGAGTTCAAACGCTTCGGTCAGCACGACTTACGCTCAGCGCCTTATGCAGATCGAAGGCGTCGCTTCGACCGTTCCGGTTATTCGCTATATCACGACGAACGCCGACCAGCGCTGGGGCATTCAGCAAATTGACGGCGTCGACTGGCAGCCGTTTGCGGCTATGAATGATATGAAAATCGTTCAGGGTCGCGCCGCCGCCGCAAACGACGAGGTAATTCTCGACGAGCGCTACGTAAAAGACCAGAACGTTGTGCTCGGCGACAAAGTAAATATTTTTAATCGAGATTACACGGCGGTCGGGATTTTTTCTCCGCCATCGGGCGCGAGAATAAAAATGTCGCTCGGCGCGATGCAGGAAGCGCTGCAAACCGACAAATCCACGTTTATCTTAGTCAAAATAAAAGACGGCGCGAATGTTGAAGAAGTAGCGGCGCGAATCAACGAGCAATTGCCCGGAAACAAAATAAATCTGACACGCGATTTAATCATCGACGCGCAGGAAAGAGTTCCGGCTTTGAATACGTTTTTGCGCGTTCTGGTCGGCTTGGGCGCGTTCGTCAGCACGATTTTCGTTCTTCTTTCGATGTACACGACCATTACCGAACGCCGCAAGGAAATCGGCATCCTAAAATCGCTCGGCGCGCCGAAATCATTTATTATCAAGGTCATCGAAGGCGAAGCGTTTATGATCGGCATTCTCGGCGTGCTGCTCGGTTTCGGCACCTCGATGCTCGCTTCTTTTGTGATTTCCAGAAGCTTCGATTTACAATTTGAATTCAGTTCGGGCTGGGTCGTTACGGCGATCGCGATCGCGATCGGCGGAAGCCTCTTCGGAGCGCTTTACCCGGCTTGGCGAGCATCGGCGATCGATCCGGTCGAGGTAATGGCGCACGAATAATTCGCCGACAACTTTATCAAAAATATCTAAAATATCCAGAATTATTCCTCAATAAATTCACCGATTTCCTTTTGCAGAGTTTTTCGCTGAACCAGAAGGCGCAGAAACAGCGCGCGCCGGCTAAACAAAAGCCAGGCGGATTTCAGCCAGACGCTCATATCAATCAGCGTTTCGGTCGAGCGCAAAGCGATGTAGCCGCAAAAAATCGTCAGCGGCAGCGACAGCAGCGCGAACTGCCACCCGTAAAAATAAAAAACAATTCCGGCTGCGACTATCCATGTCAGCGGCATAAATACGCAGGCGGCGAGAATCTTATAAGTCGAACCGGCTTCGTCGGTTCCGTGCGTTTTGAACATTAAGCCGATAACGCTGGAAATAAGGTAAGCGGGCGAATGAATAATCGCGCCGACAATGGCAAAAGGCGCGAGCAAGATCAAAACCAACAGACGCAAAATCAAATAACGAAAGACATACGCGGTCGGATGATCTAAAACCGAAAGGCTTTCGACCGTTAATCCGCTGTTTTTCAATTTGTTTTCATATTCGGTTACTTTTTCGCCGAGCTGCCGCATTTTTTCGGGCTCGTTTTCCCCGAGCAGTTTGTATTTGCCCGCCAAATCCTGTAAACGCTGGAAACTTTGAGTTAAAGTTTTTTTGAAGATCAGGTTTTCGTAAACGGATGAAAAAAGAGCTTCGGCTTTTACAACCGTTTCGAGTTCTTTTTCCGTTTCGAGGTTCAAAGTAATATCGCGCAGAGCCGTTTCTATTTTCGCCGTCAAGCGCAAAACCTTTTCGCGCGGCGGCTCGCCGTTTTCGTCCAGTTCGACCGGCTCGACATCAAAAGCTTCGCCGTAGCGAATCAGCGCTTCGCTGCGGAAAGCCGTTTTTGAAGTGTAGTAAAGCCCGACCGGCATAATCTTTAAATTGAATGCGTCGTTTTTTCCCGTGTCTGGCGACGAGTCACCTGTTTTTAAGCTTTGAGTTTCGGTTGTTTTCTCAACTTTTCCCTCTCTTCTTTTCTCTTCTAAATCGTAACCGAGCGCGCCGAGAGCTATCCGCGCCGCGCCGGTTTTCATCGGCTGGAGCTTTGTTTCATTGTGAGAAATTCCTTCGGGGAAAATCGCGATGCAGCGCCCCTGGGCGAGAAGCTCGTAGCAATTTCGAAAAGTCTGCTGATTTTTCGTCATATCGCCAGCCGCGTCAACGCGGCGATAAACCGGCAAAATTTCAAAAGTGCGCAGCAGAAAACCGCCGACGGGAATATCGAATAAAGTTGATTTTGCCAGAAAGGAAACGCGGCGGGGCAGCGACACGAAAACGAGCCCGGGATCGACCAGACCGTTCGGATGATTGAGGACGAACAAAACCGCGCCGTTTTTTGGAACGTTTTCGATGTTTGCCGCCTCGATGCGGCGAAAGAAAAGACGAAGCGCGATGCTGATAAAACCGTGTATGAGCTGGCGAACGAGCGTGCCTTTGCCCAGAAAAATCATTTCCCACAAACGCAAAGTTTTGACCGTTTCGCCTGTTTTTGAAATCTCCGCCGTTTTTTGCCTCACACTACATTTTTATCATATTTTCCTTTCCCGTTCGCCGTCTGAAAACCGGATTAAATAAAAGCAGCCGTCAAAACCCGTATTGTTTTAACAAAGAAAAAACGCGAAAGCCCGGCTTCCGCGTTTGATTTGCTTTCGTTTTTGCTTGAAAAAAACAATTAAAGAAAGACTTCGGTTTTCCCTTCTGAAACTAGGCTTCTTCCTCTTCATCATAAACGCCGGCTTCGCCGAATTCCCAACCGTCGTAGGTTTGAATTTCGCGTTCGTCGGCAATCTTCTGCAGCTCGACGTTTCTTTGCGCCAGAGATTCGGGCGTGTGTTTTTCCTCTTTGTCGATATGCAGCAGATATTCGCCGGTCGATTCTTCGGTTTCTTCGTCGCCGAGCTCGAAAACGCCTATGAAATCATAGCCCTGTTCTTCGAATTCGAGCCCGAGTTCTTCGAGTTTATCCGGGTCTTCGTCCACGAAATAATAACTGTAAAGCATCGGTTCGTCGAGATTCCAATTGTCCTGTTGTTTTGCTTCAGCAAAAATCTGCCTGATGCCGTCGAGTTGTGATTCAATATTTTTAAACATAATTATTTCCCTTAAAAGCGCTTTGAGCCGAAAACCGGGTTTGCTTTTCTTAAAACAAACCGGGCTTGTACTCAAAACGGTTATTAAAACATAAACATTTCTATATACTGCTTAATCATTGATCCGCGCAATGTCTGACGTCGGGTCGGAATGATTTTGGACGCCGCCGACGCCGCCGTCAGGCATCGATTCGCCGTAATTTTCGGTAGAATGATCCTGCCCGGTCGGTTTACCGGCGAGGTCTTCGTCAATCGCATTAATATCCTCATCGGAAATTTCGCCGGTTCCGCCCGGAATATCGCTTCCGGTCAATTCTTCGTCTTTTCTGCGTATCGTATCGCGTTCAGCTTCCCTGTTTGTTTCCTGTACCATTTTTCCTCCTTGATTTTTACCGCTCTAATGTCTCAATAACAAATCGTATTTTTCGTTGGTTACTATAATAATTCAATCGGCTGATTTCAGCACGGTTTTTTATAAATGCGTCGATAAATAACGATAAATAACGATAAATAAAACGCCTTTAACCAAACAATCCGGCTTTACGCCGCGAATTTTACCGGTTTAAATATTTTGCGAAAACAAAATAATCAACGCTACCCGGATTTTTCAATAAATTATTTTTAAGCCGCCGATTCGCACCGGCGGGCGCTGATTAAAATCAATTAGTAACGAATAACCCGTATGAAAAGCTAAAAACGGATAAATTCACTTTTCACTTTTCACTATTCATTTTTCACTTTTTACTTTTCACTATTAGTTTTCTCCGCTTCCTCGTCTTTTCTCTCCGGTCGCATATGCGGGAAAAGAATGACGTCGCGGATCGAATGCTTATTTGTAAGAAGCATCACAAGGCGATCAATCCCGATGCCGATCCCGGCGGCGGGCGGCATTCCGTATGCGAGGGCGCGGATGTAATCTTCGTCCAGAACCATCGCTTCCTCATCGCCCGTTTCCCTTTCTTTCATCTGGTCAACGAAACGCTCG
>JAOAPX010000121.1 GCA_025463125.1 Acidobacteriota bacterium
CTTCAAGCCGTTGTCGTAACCACAAATGACTGGAATTCGGTTCAGGGGAAAGCGCAGCTTTTCGAGCGAAAAACAGGCGGTTCGGAGTGGATTGCCGCCGGTAAATTTTTCCCGGTCGTCGTCGGCAAAAATGGAATGGCTTGGGGCGCTGGATTGCACGAATTGCCTTCGGACGCGGGCAGAGTTTTAATGAAAACCGAGGGCGACGGCAAAGCGCCAGCCGGAATTTTCGCTTTAACCGAAGCTTTCGGTTCAGCCGAAAAGCCGAATTTCATCAAATTTCCCTACATCAAATTAACCGAATCGGTAGAATGCGTCGACGATGTAAAATCTTCAAACTATAACCTTATCGTCGATAAAAACAAGGTCGGAGCTATCGATTGGAAAAGTTCGGAAAAGATGCTGGCGGTCGGCGAGCAATATGATCTCGGCGTTTTCGTCGCGCATAATTCCGAGCGACAGGCGGGCGGCGGTTCGTGCATTTTTCTACATATTTGGAAAGATTCTACGGCGGGAACGGCAGGCTGCACGGCGATGGCGCGCGCAAATATCGAACAGGTTCTGCGCTTTCTCGATCCGGCAAAAAATCCGGTTTTAATTCAATTGCCCGAAGACGCCTACAAAACGCAGCAAATAAAATGGAAATTACCGAAACTCGCACGATAGCATTAAACGCGCTTCCCGTCGGCGCGCGTCTTTTAATTCGCTCGAAAACCGATTGGCGCAGCGCCGTCGTTTCGCATTTCGACGAAGAAAAAGCGACGCTGATCGTTTGCTCGCCCTCGGGCAGAACTTATCGTTTGCGCCGCACGCTCGAAGCGGAAATAATTTTTGACGGGCTGATTCCGATTCTCAAAATTCAGGCGGAAGAAGACTGGCGCGAAAATTTCACTAAATATGACTTTCGCTGGTAACATTCTAATTAGCGGCTATTTCTTTTCTTTTTCAATCATCGAGCAAACAATTTTAAGGCATTTGCGTTTTACTGATTGCCCAAACTTTCCGGCTTTCGTTTTCCTGCACGAAAACGATCAATTTTATATTTTCCGCTTTCCATTCAGGCTGCAAGCTTATCGCCGTTTCCTGTTCGAATACGTTTGCAGCGGCTTCGATTTTTGCAAGCGGTTTAAGTTCGCGAACGACGGAGAGGTGTTCAATCGTTTTCCCAGCGTTTTCGCCGCTTTTCACATTCGATTTTAATTTATCTTCGGCAATTGCCAGGAAAACGGTCGAATCCTTGTGTTTTGGAATCGCTGAGATTTTAATTTGCAATATATTTTCATTGCTCAGTGAAGTTTCGATGTTCGCTTTCGGAAATTTCGCCGCGTCCGCAATCGCTTTTGCCGCTTTGCCCGAATCGCTGCCGAGAAACTGGATTTGACCGTCAACGATCATCTGCGGCGTGTAAGCCGAATCGAGTTTTAATCTTTGCGCGTAAACCGCTTGTCTCTGCGTAAAAAGCGGCGAGGAATATTCGTCGCGCCAGCCGCGATTGTTCCAGTAATCGACGTGCAGCGCCAAAGTAATAATTTCCGCTTGCGAATAAGGCTGTTCTTTGTCCAGAAACGCCAGAGTCCTTTCCGCGGGCGGGCAATTCGGGCAGCCTTCCGACGTAAAAAGCTCGACCAAAACCGGGGCTTTCGATTTTTGCACGCTTTTTCCAGGCGACGAATTTGTCGCCTGGCTTTCAACCGTTTGCGCCGCGCACGCGAAAATCGCAGCGAGGCAAAATAAAACGCGTAGTTTTATCGCGGATTTCATCGCTGACTTTATCGCCGACTTCATAAATTTATTATACCTGAAATTCGCTCTAACGCTTTCGCATATTCGTTTTAAGCTTTCCTTTTAGAATTCGGTTTTGTTTCCGAAATGCGATTTGGTAAACTTAACTTTTGCTTAAACGACGAGTTATTTCATCTATGCAAACAGTAAAGACCACACAAGACGAAAAAGAAGAAGCGATCGAGGTGCGCGGCGCGCGCGTTCATAACTTAAAGAATATTTCCTTTTCGCTTCCGTTAAATAAATTAACGGTCGTCACGGGCGTTTCCGGTTCGGGCAAATCCTCGCTCGCCTTTGATACGGTCTACGCCGAGGGGCAGCGCCGATACGTCGAATCGCTTTCGGCTTATGCCCGTCAATTTCTTGAGAGAATGGACAAGCCGGACGTTGACGAAATCATCGGCATCGCTCCGGCAATCGCGATCCGGCAAAAAAATTCGACGCGCAATCCGCGTTCGACCGTCGCCACGCAAACCGAGATTTACGATTATCTGCGTCTTCTTTTCGCACGCATCGGTCAGACATTCTGCCACGTTTGCGGTCGCGAAGTAAAAAAAGATTCGCCCGAATCGGCGGCAAGTGAAACTTTGCAGTCTCTGCCGGAAAACACGAGATTTTACGTGCTTTTTCCGGCTCAGCCCGACATCGTCGCTCAGCCTGCGAAAACCAAAAGCAAAACGCAAATCAGCGTCACGGCGCATATTATCAGCTTGATGCAAAGCGGTTTCACGCGCCTTTACCGCGAAGGCGAGCTGATCGAGCTGCAAAAGCCCGAAGATTATAAATATCAGGACTACGAAAACACATACGTTTTAATCGACCGTTTGAAAGCCGCCGAAGATATTCGGCAAAGGCTTGTAGATTCGCTGGAAACCTGTTTTCGCGAAAACGGCTCGGCAATCATAAAAACCGCCGATGAAAATCCGCAAACGTTAAATTTCAGCGAAAAATTCGTTTGCAAATACGACGGAACCGTTTACGAAGAACCGGAACCGCGCCTTTTCAGCTTCAATTCCCCGTTCGGCGCGTGCCCGCTTTGTCAGGGTTTCGGCAATACGATTGATATCGATTACGCGCTCGTCGTGCCGAATGAAAACCTGACGCTTGAAGAAGGCGCCGTCGAACCGTTTTCGCGCCCGCAATACGATTGGGCGCAAAAAGAATTGCTGCGTTTCGCGCGAAACGGGGAAATACCGACGCGCGTGCCGTTTGCCGATCTGGAAGACTGGCAAAAACATATGATTTTCGAAGGCGCGGCTGGCTGGAGAGGCGTGCGCGGATTTTTCAAATGGGTCGAGACTAAAAAATACAAGCTCCACGTTCGCGTCTTTTTGGCGAAATACCGCGGCTACACGAAATGCCCGGAATGCGGCGGCGGGCGGCTTCGCCAGGCGGCTCGCGACGTAAAAATCGGGGGCGTGAATTTACCGGAAGTCGTCGCGCTTTCGATCAAGGACGCGACCCGGTTTTTCGAAGAATTAAAGCTTGATCCCGAGCGCGAAAACATCGGCGAAAAATTGCTGCTCGAAATTCGCAGACGCTTGAAATTTCTCGTCGATGTCGGACTCGATTATTTAACGCTGGCGCGTCTCGCCTCGACGCTTTCGGGCGGCGAAGCCCAGCGCATTCAGCTTGCCACCAACTTGGGCTCGCTGCTCGTCGGCGCGCTTTACGTTCTGGACGAGCCTTCGATCGGGCTGCATCCGCGCGATAACACGCGGCTTGTCAAAATCCTGGAAAATTTGCGCGACATCGGAAATACGGTTTTAGTCGTCGAGCACGACGAAGAAACTATGCGTTCGGCGGATCATATTTTGGACATCGGACTTTACGCCGGAGAACTTGGCGGACACCTTGTTTTTGAAGGCGATTTTGTCGGGCTTTTGCAGGACGAAATGTCTCTGACGGCAAAATATCTGCGCGGCGATGCCGAGATAAAAATTCCTGCGAATCGTCGTTCGCTGTCAGGCAAAAAAATTGAAATCATCGGCGCGCGCGAAAACAATCTGAAAAACGTTTCAGCCGATATTCCGCTCGAAATGCTCGTTTGCGTCACAGGAGTTTCCGGTTCCGGCAAATCGACGCTGGTTCACGAGATTTTATACGCCGGGATGAAGAAAAAACGCGGCGAGTGGCAAGGTCACGTAGGGCATTACAAGGAAATAAAAGGCGACGAGCAAATCGACGATGTAATTTTAGTCGATCAATCGCCGATCGGCAGAACTCCGCGCTCGAATCCGGTCACGTACATCAAGGCTTACGACGCGATTCGCGAGGTGTTCGCCGCGACGAACGGCGCGAAAGCAAAAGGCTTTAACGCTTCGCATTTCTCGTTTAACGTGCCGGGCGGACGCTGCGAAACGTGTCAGGGCAGCGGAACCGTGACGGTCGAAATGCAGTTTTTGGCTGATGTGGAATTAACGTGTGAAGATTGCCGCGGAACGCGTTTTCGCGATGAAATTCTCGACGTAAAATACAAAGGCAAAAGCATTCACGAAGCTTTGCAGATGACCGTGCGCGAAGCGACGCACTTTTTCAAAGACGTTAACAAGCTCGTCAACAAACTGAAAACTCTGGAATCGGTCGGGCTCGGTTATTTGAGATTGGGACAATCGGCGACGACTTTATCGGGCGGCGAAGCCCAGCGCGTCAAGCTCGCCGCGCATCTCGCCCAGAAAACAAAATCGAAAACGCTTTTTATCTTCGACGAACCGACAACCGGACTTCATTTCGAAGACATCAACAAACTGCTCGCCGCTTTTTCCGCATTAATCGAAAACGGCGGAAGCCTGGTCGTCATCGAACATAATCTCGACGTGATAAAAACCGCCGATTACGTTATCGATCTGGGACCGGAAGGCGGCGCCGGCGGCGGCGAAATCGTGGCGACCGGAACGCCCGAAGAAATTGTAAAAGCGGAAAATTCCTACACGGGAAATTATTTAAAGGATTATTTGAAATAAAATCAATTCGAGAAATTTCCCTTTGTCCAATCTTCGACGCGTAAATTCGGAATTTGATCGTAATCGGAAAGATTTCTTGAAACAAGTAAAGCGTTTTGAGAAATGCAGATCGAGGCAATCTTTAAATCCATCGTGCCGACTTTGATTTTCCGGTTTTTTAAGTCTTGAAAAATAACGCCCGCTTTTTCGTCGAACGGAAGAACCGGAATATAACGATAATTATCAAGAAATCGTCCGAGCTTTTCGTAAGCCGAAACTTGTTTTTCGATTGAATTCGCTTTAGCGAGAAACGCCGTCCAGCCGCGCATTTGTTCTTCAAAAGTGATAATCGTCGTCGCAATTTCTTCAGCCGAAAATTCGGCGAGTTTCGCGCTCAAACGATAAAATTCCGCGCCGCTTTTTCGTTCGAGCAAGCTGATGCAATCGGTATCGAGGATAATCATTCCGATTCTTCTTTTTGCGCTGAACGATATTCGCGACCCAACCGCATCGCTTCTTCAAAATCCGCATCGTCAACGAAAGTTCCCGAAATTTTCTGCCACCAAGCCGTCGGCGTCGTTTCGATTTTCGCCAACTTTTCCTTGAGTGCCGCGATTTCATTTTCCAAAACCGAAACTCTGATTTCTATTTCCGTCGTAGCCATAATTTTATTTCGCAACTTTTTTGATAAATTCAATCAAATCGCCAATCGGAATATTTTTAAACATCGTTGCAAGAAAAGCATAAACGTAACGCACATTTATCCAACGCGCTTTCCAAATTTCATTTTTGGATAATGCTTGAAAATACTCTTCTTGCCAGTCAGCAATAGCTGGATTAAAGATTTCCTTTTGATCTTTTATTGAATAAAGAAAATTACTAATTTTTAGTAATTTATTTCCTGGAGCAGAAACTATATTAATTCCATCGTTGTAATAAGAATCAAAAATAGGCAACACTTCTTCTCGCCAATTTTGTGCAAATTTTTCTAAGGAACTTTCTAATTCATCAGGATTTTCTATTATGTCAAATTGCTCTGAAGAATACCCCGCCGTAAAAGTATTTTTTAGGCTCAACAAATTTATTATACTTAACTCTACTATTTCGCCTCTTTTGTATTTGTAGACGACTTCATAAAGATGTTTTTTAATAAGAAATGATGGAACTAGTTTAAGAAGTTTGGGAATCCACTTATAAGATTCAAAAGTAAAACTTGTTTCAATTGCAATTGGCAATTTTTTCTTCATTATTAACTAACACCTCCCCAAGCAAAATCAGAATTGAAAAATTCACGCGCTTTCAGATTCGTTTGATAAACTCTTTCGCCCAAACCCGTCGCCCAATATTTGCGGCGCGGAATGCCGACTTCGGGCGTCGGGCGCGGTTCTTCGCGTGATTCGACGTAGCCTTTGTCGCCCATTCGCTGCAAGGTCACGTAAATTGTTCCGCGCTTGAGTTCGTCTTCCGACGCTTCGACCATTTCCAGCCCATACATCTCGCCTTTTGCAATCAGCAGTTCTAAAACTTTGAATTCTTTGCGGGAAAGTTTTGGAAATTCGTTTTTATCGCTCATATTTTTACCACTCTTACAAAATGTATCGTCGAGTCTTACTTTATGTCAGGGCGAAAATGTTTGTCAAGAAGTTTTTTTGATTCGATCAAACGCCTTTCTCCATTCAGGAGCGATTTGCTCTAAAACTTTGCAGTCGCAGTAGCCGCCGTTTTGCTGAAGCCAATTAGACAGTTTCGGAAAATTCAAGCGATTTTCCATCATAAACTGCATTGAAAAACGCAATGTGTCATTGCACGGCTCTCGCTCTAATTTCTTTTCCAGATATTCGAAAAGCTCTTCGATTTCTTCTTTGTCGGCAGCCAGTGAATCTAAAAACTGCTCGAGCTCTTCGCCGTTCATCTGCGCTAAATTTTCAATTTGTCGTTTTCTTAATATGGGCATAATCTGGAATTTTATCAGATTTGTTTTGATTGCAGTTCGTTTTCCCGCAATTCTTCTTCCGCATGCTTTTGTTTCAATCCTTCACGCCCGTCATAAGCGATAAATTTCGGCAGCAGAACGGCTAAAACGATCGTCCCGACAACGGTTAAAATGCCGCCGGAAACAATCGAAGTTTTTATGTCTGTAAAATAAGCGACAACGCCCGATTCGGCGTCGCCGAGCAGCGGTCCCGACATAAAACTTATCATTTCGATTCCGGCTAATCTTCCGCGCAAATGATTCGGAACGGTTTGATTCCAGATCGTCTGGCGAAAAATCCCGCTGATCATATCGAAATAACCGGCGACGGCGAGAAAGAATAAAGCGAGATAAAACTCGTTTGAAAGTCCGAAAAGCGTAATTGCCGCGCCCCATCCGCCGGCGGCGAGCACGACCATCAAACCGTGTCGATTGATCCATTTCGCCCAGCCCGAAGTGATTGTGGCGGCGAAAGCGCCGACGGCTATCGCCGAATAAAACAAACCGACCGACGAAACCGCGCCGAAAGCTACAGCCAGAGCCGGAAAGAGAGCTTTCGGCATACCGAAAAACATCGCGTTTATATCAATCACATAAGTACCGATAAGTTCCTGCCGGCTCATCGCGTAGCGGAAACCTTTTTTGATCGATTCCAGATTCGCCCGATCCGCGCCGACCGGCGGCGGAACGGCGCGAATCAGCCAGACGGCGGCGAGCGAAGCGGCAAAGGTTATCAAATCAATCGCATAAGCGAAAACCGCCCCGTATTTCGCGATAATTATTCCGCCGATAATCGGGCTTAAAATAAATCCGACTTCGAAACGTATCGAATTCAAAGCGGCGACCGCCGACATATGTTCAAGCGGAACGATTTTCGGAATCAACGCTTCAAACGAAGGTCTCTGAAGCCCCGCGAGCCCGGCGTGAATTCCGACGGCGAGAAATAAAACCCAAATTTGCGGGTTCGGTAAAAGAGCGTTTCCGAGAAGAATCGCGATCGTAATCGTTTGCCCGATTTCCGTCAAACGCAGCATTTTCCGGCGATCGACCGAATCGGCTAAAGCTCCGCCGACAAACGCCAGAAAAAACATCGGCACAAATTCGGCAACGCCGAGAAGACCTACGAAAAGGCTCGATTCGGTCAATTGATACATTTGAACGGGCACGACGATAAAGGTCATCATCGTGCCGAAAAATGAAATCAACTGACCGAAGAATAAAAGTCTGTAATCGCGCGAAATTCTAAGCGGCGTCAAATCTAAAAGCATAAAATTCGAAATGACAGATTAACACAATTTCAGACGGGTATTTGAAATCAAAACGGTGAACGGATGTTTCCCAAACAGGCAATTTTCTTTTATGTAATTTTGATTTATCTTTTGTTTCCGGGCGTTTAATTTACATCTGAAATTCAAAATTTCAGAAAATCCGACCAGTGAAACAGGTAGGTAGCGTAGGCGTTTGCGAGAAAAGAAAAAATGAACAAAACCCATTCCGAAACGCTGATTTTTTTCGGGCTGTTTTCGAGTAAAATCAGAAACATCCACGGCAGAAGGATCATCGCGTAGCGATAACCGAACTGCCAGCCGCCGGAATTTCCGTGAATCCAGAGCAAAAATGTGAGCACGAAAATAGCCGCCCAAGCCGCGTATTTAAGGATTTTGTCGCGAGCGCCGAATCGCGGCAGAAAGAACAGAAACGGGCTGGTCAATAAAATCGAGCTGCTGAAACCGTCCGGAACGAAATAAGGAAAAACCGTTTTCACTTCCCATAACTTCAGAAGCATCTCGTAAGCTTGATTCGGAATATACCAAATTGAAAAAATGCCGTGATTATACCAGGGCTCGTCCAAAACTCCCGGGATTCGCGCGTAGCCGAAATCGGTAAATGAATTAAACCGCGCGTAGTTATAAAGCAGAGTCATCGTCCCGAGAACAAACGGAACGAGGCAAAAAGCGGCTGATGAACGAATGACGTGTTGAGTATTAACGGATATTTCCGTTTTCAGATTTTTTATTTCGGTCTTGAAACTATCGATTCCAGATTCGAAGCGTTGAGTTTGAATTTTCGAGACGCGTAAAAGCAGAAATATAAAAATCGGCGCGGTTAACAAAATCTCGGTTCGATTGCCGAAAGCGAGCGCGAAAAATACGCCCGATAGAAAAGGCTTGCGATTGTAAATCGTAAAATAAATCGCGCCGAGCTCGCCGATCATCGCAAAGCCGAGCGCGAGCTGCCACGCGCCTGCAAAAGTTAAATTCGTCCACATCCACGTTCCGAACAAAATGCCGCAAACGAGCAAAACGCGTTTGCGCTCGTCCATTTTGTAACGTGAAGCGATCAATTTTAAGAAAAAACAAATCGCGCCCGCCGAAAAGGCGGAAATAAATGCGGCGGGCATTTCTCTGATAAAACCCAAAACTTTCAGAAACGCGAACGGGATCATCGTCAGCACGCTTCCCAGTGGAAACACCGAGTACCAATTATCATCAAACGGGACAAACTCGTTTAGCCACGAAGGCGGCTTTTCTTTGTGTGCGATTGCGCCGCGCAGCATATTGTCGGCGACGCGAAACGTGTAATCGTAATAATGCTGCTGTTTCGGATTGCTGAAATAATATATGCAGAAAGCGGCGGCAATGAGGCTTAAAATTAATAATTTGCCGCCGCCGCGCGTAAATTTGGAAGTTTGTTTCTGAGTTTCTTCGTTCATTCGGCAGAGGCTGCATTTGATTTGCTTAAACTGCACGGATTTTAACCGAATAAAGTTGATTCCGGCAAACTTTTTCGCGTTGGGCTAGTCGGCAATCAATCGTTTCGCTTCAACGATTGCCGCATCCAGATCGGAAATGCTTCCGTCGAGCTGTTTTTCGTAGACGGCATCGAGAATCCGTTTAAATTGAGCCGAAGGCTTTAAGCCGAGTTCGATCAGATGTCTGCCCATTAAAATAGGTTTCGGAGCTTCGGTTTCAATCGCCAGCTCGCGCACGCGTTCGATAAACCATTCCTGCGCTTCCGCCTTAAACCATTTTTCTTTCGGCAGCCAATCGGGATTGCGCCCGAGCGAATCTGCACGCGCGACGCGATACAATAAATCCGGCTCGACTTTTCGCGCAAGGCGGCGAAACGCGCCGTCGCCCGGTTTCGATTTGTAAAACATTCCGGGAATCAAATGAAAGCGAACGAGCTGAATGACTTGCTCGCGCACATCGAAGCCGTGGATCGTGTATATTCCGAGTTTATCGAGAAACGAAACGGTCGGCTCGACGCCGGCTTCGTCGTGCGCGTGCGAGCGCCAGCGACCGTCAAAAAACGCGGTTGTCGCCGGTTTTCCGAAATCATGACACAAAGCGCCGAGCATCACCGTGACCTGTTTGGCGTAAGGCAAATCGCCGATCAGCTTTGCGGCTTCGTCCACGACCATCAAGGTATGCACGTCAACGTCGCCTTCCGGATGCCATTCCGGCTCCTGCGGCACGCCTGCAAGCGCTTTTAACTCGGGAAACAATTGATCGACAACGCCCAGATCATAAAGCCATTTAAGCCCGATCGACGGTCGTTCGGCTTTCAACAGAAGTTTTTCAAATTCGCCCCAGATTCTTTCTCTCGGCAAATCGGTCAAATCTATTTCTTTGCAAAGCTCGACGGTTTCGGCTTCGATATCGAAATTGAAACGCGCCGCAAATTGCGCGCCGCGAAGAACGCGCAGAGAATCTTCCGGGAAAGTTTCTTTTGAAACAATTCGCAGCCGTTTCTTTTCGATGTCTTCGCGACCGCCGTAAATGTCAACGATTTCCCCGGTCAAAGCGTCCCGCATAATCGCGTTAACCGTAAAATCACGGCGTTTTGCCGCTTCTTCGAAAGACATCGACGGGTCGCCTTCAACAATGAAACCTTTGTGCCCGCGCGAAACTTTTCTTTCGCGGCGCGGCAGCGCGACGTCCAGATCGTGCCCGACCTTGTAAACCGTAAAAGCTTCGCCGACGGCATCGACTTTGCCGAAAGTCTCAACGATTTCGCGCAATTTCACGGGTTCAATCCCGTAAACTTCCACGTCCCAGTCTTTCGGCTCGATTTTCATCAAAGAATCGCGCACGCAGCCGCCGACGAGCATCGCGCGTCCGCCGTTTTCCTTGATGATCTCGGCGAGTTTCGTTATTTTATCGGGCATCTTCGACATAAAAAAAACGGGCGAGGACAAGCCGCCGCCCTTACAATTTTATTTGCAAATTCGGATTAACCCAAACGCTTTTGCAAATATTCCTTGAGTTCCGAGACATTTACTCGTTCCTGCGTCCATGTGTCCCTGTCTCTGACGGTTACGGCGTTATCTTCGAGAGATTCATGATCGACTGTCACGCAGAACGGCGTTCCGATTTCGTCCTGCCGGGCGTAGAGCTTGCCGATGCCGCCCGTGTCGTCGTAAACGGTTCGCATCGACGGAAGTAGTTG
>JAOAPX010000151.1 GCA_025463125.1 Acidobacteriota bacterium
AATAACAAGTTAAATTATAAAAGACAAAAGAGAAGCGGTAGATGTACAAATTCGTGAAAAGAATTAAGCATCTTCCGCTTCTCTTTTTTTCTCTTTTTTTCTCTTTTTTCTCTTTTTTATTTGCGCCCGTTTATTTCTTATTTCTCATCTTTTACTTCTATCTTCGGCTCGACCAGGATCGTCTTAAAGCTCGACAAACTGACAAGCCCGGCTGCGGCTCCTTTCGGTTTATTAACGAATTTTTTCGGCGTGTAGTGAACGGCGACTTTCGGCTGCGTTCGCGCCTGGCTGTAAAAAGCGGCGATTTGCGCGGCTTCGAGCAGCGTTTTCGGCGGAATTTCCAAACGGTTCGGATTTCTGATAACGACGTGCGAGCCCGGGTAATCGGCGGCGTGAAGCCATAAATCAAGCGATTTCGCCACGCGGAAAGTTAAGAAATCGTTATCTTTCGAAGCTTTCCCGACCAGGATTTCAAAATTATCGCTCGATTCGAATCGACGCGCTCCGGTAAAATTCTCCGCCTGTTTTTCTCTCTGTTTGGAACGCGGCTTTTCAAGCTGCTGCGCTCCGGCGTATTCGTCAATTACCGATTCGTCTTTTTCGGCGATCGCTTGAGTTAATCGCTCTTTTTTTACATTCAAATTTCGCAGCTCTTCGCGCAAAACTTCGAGGCGTTTTGAAATTTCTTCGCCCGCGTTTCGCGCTTTCGTGTAGCGGCGAAAGAATTTTTCGGCAACCGTTGTCAAAGAATCGTTTTCGTCGGCTTCGATTTCGAGCGTCGGCGTGTTTTCGTCAAAATAATCGACAACCAGAATTTTACCGTCGATGCGAAGCGCGTCGGCGAGATTCGCTAAGATCAAATCCCCGAAATGTTTCCATTTCGCCGCGTCGCCGTGATTCGATAAATCCTGGTTCAGCTTTTTAAAGAGCTTTTCGCGCTTTGTGATTTCCTGTTTTAATTTGTTTTCGGCGGTGCGGGCGCGAGCCTTAAATTGTTTTTCCGCTTCCTGTTCGAGATAAAAAACGTCAAGCGCTTCGGAAACGCTTTCAAAATCGCCAGCCGAAAAGCTTTCGCGCTTTTTATCGCCGCCGTTTTCCTGCGCGCCCGCTCCTGCGCGAACCGGCGCGGCGTACCCGTTGCCGATTTCCTGCCCATCGCCGAATGTTTCGCGAAGCGCGTCGAGAATGTAATCGTGCTTGTCGAGCAAAAACAAATTTGCCGAACGCCCGGTTAATTGCGCTATGAGCGCGTAAGCTTCAGTTTGCCCGAGCTCGGTTTGCGCGGTAAATTCAAAACGCAGAATTCGCTCGTCGGCGATTTGCGTGATGCTTTGCAAAACGGCGTTAGCCAGCCGTTTTCGGAGAAAAAGCACGAACGTCGAAGAGTGCGCCGATTGTTTTTCCAGATCGCGAACGCGGCGTTTGATCAAATATATGCGCGGCAATCCGGGCTCGACGCTGATAAAAAGATAATTTGAATCGTGCAGGCGAAAATCAATCGCCATTTGAAAACGAGACAGGGGAAAAATTTTGCCGAACTTTTGCCCGACGAGCGCGTCAGAAAGTTCGGCGCAGATTTTTTCTAAAGTTTTGACGTTCATAGAAAGCAGCGAGATTCGCGGCAAAGCAAAAAATAGATTAACAAAAAAAATGACGGGCGACTATTTAAGTCGCGCCCGTCATTTTTGCGATGCGTTTAAGTCGGTTTTAGATTTCTTTAACCACGATCGTTCCCGAAACGATATCGTGAACGGCGCGTTTTTCATCATTAAAAAACATCGTTAAAAATCCGATGCCGCCGAAAACCAGCGATAAAAGATAAACCGAAGAGCTGACCGCCGCCTGATGAAAAGTCGGATATTCGTTTTCTTCGATGTCGATCAATTCAAGCGAAAAAAGACGCATTCCGAAGCTTCTGCCGAACATTCCGATTGAAGTCGTCAGGTAAACGAACATAACGATCGAAACGGTGGCGAGAAACGCCAGGAATCCCGTGAACGTCAGCCACTCGCCGCCCGCAAGCATAAACGGCGCGAGCAGTATTAAAGCAGTAAACGAACCGATAATCAGATCGAAAAGCCCGGCGTTGAATCTCATCGAAAACGGAGCCAGATCATCGTCGGCTTCGTGTTCTTCCGCAGCGATAATTTTTTCTTCGATTGCCGCCGTTTTGACGTCGAGCGATTTCAGGTTCTCGTATGTTTCCTGCTCGATAATATGATTCGGAATCTCGTTTGAAACTTTATCGAAGCTTGACGCGATTTTTGCTGAAACCGGCAAAGGAGGTAATTTATTCGTATCCAGATCGCCGCTCACGTTTCTCGCCTGTGTGACGAGTTTCGGTTTCGGCACAACGTTTACCGAAGCTTTGTTTTCCGAAGGCTTGGCGGCGTCGCCCGAGCGCGCGGCAATGTAAAAAGGAAAGTTTTTATTTTGTCCGGTTTCTTCGCCGGGCGCCCCAGCGATTTTCTCTTCGACGAGAAACGCCTGGCGCGATTGCTCGATGCGCTTTAAGGCGTTGGCGACTTTTTCGTTTTTAGTCGGTATTTCCGGCGCTGCCTCTTCGATCACTTCGGTTTTAAGCGCATTCGCTCCGTTTGTGACCAGGCGCGTTTTATAAACAGCCGAGGTGACGGCTTTTTCTTCGTCCGGTTGATGCTCGAGTCTTTGGCGCACGGCATTCTGCACCTTCAAGCGCCAATCGGGAATCGTCGCATTTTTGCTTTGAAATTCGACCAGCGTCGGAACCGTCGGCGGAGTTTTCGGCAAAGGAGCCGACGGCTTTGCCGTTAAATCCGCCGTATCGTTTTTTGTGTAAACCGGCTTAGCCGGAATATTGATTTTTTGTTGATTGGTATTGCCGGACATTAAGGAAGCTCCTTTTTTATCAAGATTGCCGGTTGTGACGGTCGCCGGTTTGATTTCGAGATCTTCGCGAATTGAATCATTCATCATCGTCCCGCAACTCGGGCAAATGGACAAAGTGGTTGCTAAAGTTCGGTTGCAAACAGGACAGTTCATAGCTTTAAAATATTATAATTCCGAATTGATTTTGAAGTGATTATTGGAAAACCCTCTGAATCGAAAAACTGAGGTGATGTTATCAGAAACTACTTTAAGTCGTCAATATTAAATCAAAGGGAAACTTAAGTTTTTTCAATTTAAGACTTAACCGCCATAGCCGGAAATTCAAGCCGGATCGCCTGATGTTTTCGGCTTTGAAATTCTGTTTCAAGTTTACGGATCAAAAATCCGTTGTTTGATTTTGTCGCCTGTAAGCGCGGCTTTTTGCCGGTTAGAGCGGCTGTCGCCCGGCAAAGCCGCCTTCGACTTCATGCCACCATTCGATAAAGTCGCCTTCGCCCAATTGCCAGCAAAGCAAAACGACGCGTCCTTCGCGAAGACTCGGAAAATCGATTAAGCCGCTCGTGTAATCTTTAAGCTGAACGCCGAGATCGTGGATCTCGGTCGTTAGCTTTCCGATCTCGTAAAGCGTTTTAACGTAATTCGTTCCGCCCTGCATGCCGCCTCCGAATTCAGAAGCGCCGGCTGCCGCCCGCGCCGGCTCGCGCAAATTTGCTATCAGCGCGTAATTTGATTGAACAGCCAGCAATTTCGGCTTAACTAAGGTCAAAAGCTCATTGGCTTCGTCGATCGTAAAAATCTTCATCTGTCGTCAGTTACGCGAACATAATCCGCTAAATTATCGGTTTCTTCGTCGTTATAATTTTGGTCAAAAGGAATTTTTCCGGGAACATTCGCCAGGTTTCCCCGCTGATTGCCGGGCAGAATTTCCGGCGGAGGCAATTCTTCCGGCGGAATAAACGAAGGAATATCGTATTCGCCGTTTTGCGAAAGATCTTTGCGCACCAGATCGGCGATGTCGCCGAGGTCGATAAAAAAATCGGCAACGTCTATCAGGCGCGGCGCCGTATTAGAACGAAAACCCGCCACCTCGACGCGGCAGCCTTTATAAGCGACGGCGTTTATCGCGTAAACGAAATCTTCATCGCCCGAGACCAGAACGGCTGTATCGTATCTGCCCGCCAGCGAAAGCATATCGACGGCGATTTCCACATCGAGATTCGCTTTCCGCGTGCCGTCGTAAAAGGTCTTCAATTCCTTTTGTACGACGCGAAAACCGTTGCGCCGCATCCACAGCAGAAAACCTTGCTGCCGCTCGGCTCCGGCATCGACGCCCGTGTAAAAAAAGGCGCGCAAAAGTCTGCCGTCGCCGAGAAGCACGCGCAGAAGTTTGTTGTAATCGATATCAATGTTATGAAAACGCGCCGCGTGAAAAAGATTATTGCCGTCGATAAAAACTGCTACGCGACCGCGATGTCCGAACTTCCAGGAACTTGTCGTCGTGTCAAACTGCATTGTTTTGCCGCCCTTTTTATTGTGATTTGGCGACTGTTTCGGCGACGGTTAAAGCTGAATTTGAGAACGAAAAAATAAAAAAAATCTACTGCTAATAAATGGATAAAATAAAAGTCGTTTAATAAATACCTGTCAGAATATCAAATTATTTCTTAAAAAATTTTGTTAAAGCTCGATTTTCGTTCGGTTTCGTTCAGCTAACAATAGCCGGAAAAGCCGTTTATAGTTTGCCTTTTGCTTTACGCTTCGGTCAAGCAATTTGTTTAATAAAATGATAACATTTCAGCGTATAATCTTGAAATATGGAAAACGAGGAAGATCGGATTTACGCGGGCGACGATTTGAGAAATATGCCGTTTCAGACCGAAGACATCGCCTACAAGGCTGAAGAAATGGTTCGGTGCGGAAAGTGCTCGCGCGTGAATTCCCCGGCGCGCCTGAAGTGTCTGTACTGCGGCGGCGAACTTGACGTTCCGCACGAAAAACACGCGCTTGTTCGCCCGAATCTGCGGCGGCTCGAAAATTGGGAAAAAGGATTCAACTTAATTTACGCGCCCGGCTCGACTGATGAAAAAAAGCTTGACCAGGCGGAAGCGGCAAAGCTTCTTCATCTCGACACGCGAATTTTGCAGAAGGTTATAGAAGCAGGAGCGGCTTTGCCGATTGCTCGCGCCGAATCGGAAAAAGAAGCCGAAATCGTTTCGCGAAAACTCGAAGAATACGGGCTCACGGCGAAGATAGTCAGCGACGAAGCTCTCGCGGCGGAAACTCCGCCGACGCGCCTTCGCGGCTTGGAATTCGACGGCGAAAAACTCGTAGCCGTGTATTTTAACGCTGACGAAGTTGCGGAAATACGAAGCGATGATTTGGCGCTGATCGTTTCCGGCGCGGTTTTCGAGCGGAAAACCGAATCGATCGAAAAACGCAAAAAAGGCGAAAATAAAATTCTCGACGCGTCGGAAACGGCTTCGGACGAAATTTTAATTGATATATACACGCGGCAGGACGGAAACGGCTTTCGAATTCCGACGAAAGGCTTCGATTTTTCCTGTCTCGGCGTCGAAAAGGGAATTACGGCTGCCGAAAATATGAAAAAGCTTGTCGCGGCGCTGCAAAAGTTCGCGCCGGACGCTAAATTCGCCGGCGATTATTTAACGGTCAGAGAAATCCTTTGTTTTATATGGGAAAACGAGCAAAGAAAGGATTCGCAGGGATTAAAGCGGCACGGTTTCGGTCAATTCGACTTTTCTAATGTTGCGACGAGCAGCAATTTACAGCAGTTTACAAAATATTCACGATTGCAATGGCAAATTTTATGAAGGCAAAAGATTTCAAGGGAAAAGGCGGAAAGCAAAATTTTGAGCAGCCGAAACGCAGAGAAACGGAAAACCGGAATTTCAGCGTCGAGCCGCCGAAACGCCGCGAAGCGGAAAAAAAACAGTTTGGAGAGAGAAACGACAGAGGCGGAAACGATAATTCACGCCGCGCAAACAGCAGCGCGCAGATGGTTTACGGCGTTTTGCCGGTCCTCGAATCGATGCGTGCAAACTCGCGGCGCATCGAAAAGATTTACGTTGCGGAAGGCGCGAGGGAAAAGCGGCTTTCCGAAATCTTCGACCTCGCGCGGCAAAACAACATTACTGTTAATAAAATTTCCCGCGAAAATTTGGGCAGAATGGTCGATCCAAACGCAAATCATCAAGGCGTGATCGCATTGACGGCTTCGGCGGATTACGTTTCGCCCGAAGAGATTCTCGATGAAATCGACGGAAACGCTTTGCTGGTCGTGCTCGACGGCGTCGAAGACCCGCGAAACCTGGGAGCCGTTTTGCGCTCGGTCGAAGGCGCGAATGCCGACGGCGTTTTTATTCCCGAACGCCGCGCCGTCGGTTTGACCGAAACGGTGGCGAAATCTTCGGCGGGCGCCATCGAATACGTCAAGGTCGCCAAAGTCGGCAATATAAATCGTTTGATTGAAGAATTAAAGGAGCGTAACATCTGGACGGTCGGAACAAGCGCCGAAGCCGAAACCGAGTATTCCGATTGGGATTGGACGCAGCCTTCGGCTTTGATTCTGGGCGGCGAAGGAAAAGGTTTGCATCGTCTCGTCGCGGAAAATTGCGACGTGCTCGTGAAAATTCCGATGTACGGAAAGGTAGAATCTTTGAACGTATCGGTCGCCGCCGGCGTTATACTTTTTGAAGCTAAAAGACAAAGAAAAAATGATGATCTTAATGGCGAATAAAAAAAGCTTTCCGGCTTTAAATTAATCATCAGTCATTAATCATTATAAAATCATTCACCATTATAAAAAATTATGTTTTGCCCGAAATGTGGAACAAAAAACCCGGAAACGGGAAAATTTTGCCGCACCTGCGGAACTGATTTAGCTAATATATCGGCGGCATTGTCTGGAAATTTGTCCGCGCGGCTTGCCGGTTCCGCAGCGGCGAATATTCAGCACAAAGCCGGGCGGAGCAGCGACCCGAATGAGCTTTACGGCGAAGCGATCAAGCAGATTTTAACCGGCATCGGTTTTCTGGTCGTTTCCATCGCGCTGCTGACGACCGGAGTCGCGGGCGGACACGCCTGGTGGTGGGCAATGCTGTTTCCGGCGTTCGGCTGTCTTGGCAAAGGCGTTTCCGATTATTTGAAATCAAAAAAAATAGAAAAACAGCAGCTCGCTTTCGGCGCACAAGCGCAAGCTTCGTTGAATCAACCAGGGGCTAATGCGAGTTTGCCGTCGCCGCAGACTCAATACGTCGCGCCGGAATCGCCTTATAAAACCGGCGATATTGTTCCTTCGAGCGTTACGGACGGCACGACGAGACACCTGGAAATAAACCCCGAAGGCAAGACGATGACTTTGCCGAAAACTGAAAAATAATCGGTTTAAGATTCAACTTTTTCGTTTCTGCCGGTTAAAGTCATTAAAAATAAGATTTTTCAATAACTTGCGCCCGCCAGCATTGAATTTGTTTATCTTTTTACTAAAATTCGCGCATTTCCCGCGTTCCCGTTCGCGTCAAAGACGCGCAGAGTGATCGAATATTCGCCTTGATTTCTTAAGACCGTATCGATTGTATAGCGTTCTTTTTGACCGTCGGAAATTCCGTCCTCGGAATAAACGGTTTGCCATTCGCCGCCGTCGATGCTGTATTCGGCGTTGCTCAGGTAGCTTGCCGCATCCGTCGCTTCAAAAACGACGCGTGCTCGATCGCCGGAAATTTGCGCGTTTCCGACTGCCGAAACAACCGGCGCGGTGTTGTCGATGTTGACCGGTTCGCTCGTTCTTTCGCCGGAAAGCGTTTGATTAACGGGATTTGAAAGCGAATCGTTGACCGTGATTCGGAAAATATAGCGCCCGTCAGCTAAGGATTGACCGTCGATTGTATAAAAGTTTTCCGTCAAATCATCGCGCAGTAATTTGAAGCTTGCATCGCCCGTTTCGCGGTAATAAACGGCGTATTTTAGTTTGTCCCCGTTGCGGTCTTCCGCCGTCCATTGCAGAGAAGTCGCTCCGCGTTGATAAAGCCGGCGCGGCGCGATCGCGATGCTCGGAATTCCGAAAATCTGCGGGTCGAGCCCGGACGTTTCAATATTCGGGTCGATCTGCACCGGCGGATTTGCCGCTAAACCGACATTAGTCGGCAAAATCTGAATTGAAAGAATTTCCGGCGCGATGTTGCGGGCGAGAAACGATACGTTTACTTCGCCGAGGTTGGAGATGCCCGAAGAAGAACGCAAAATCGCGCGCCATTGCAAATATTTAGCGTTCGGGCTGCTGATCTGCGCGTTTTTCGCTTCGGTATAAGCTGCGCTCCAATCGCTCCAGGTTTCGTTCGGTTTTTCGGTGTTCCCGCTGCGGGTCTGCAATTGGACGCCGCCCGTTGAACGCCACCAGATTCTGCCCCATGAAGCGACCGCTTTAGCGTCTAAAACGGCTGATTCATAGCTTCCTTCGGCGACGGTTTCAGCGCCGAAACGGAAAAGCTTGCCCTGGTTGCTCGATGTCGCGTAAAGATTTCTGCCCGCTGCGGTCATCGTGGAGATTTGATTTTCGTTCGATTGCAGAACGAGCGTTTCGCGCCCGTCGTCGGTGATATTGTAAATTCTGCCTTTGTCGGAAGTGCCGAGCAAAACGCCGTTTCCGCTTTGATTGACGTTGATTGAAAAACCGGCGATCGTCGCCGAATTCCATAAAACGTTGCTGCCGCCGTCTGGCAAAATGCGGTAAACGGCTGATTTAGCGCCGGTCAAATCGTAACGGCTTTTCGCGGGCTGTTCGGGCTGCATCGGATTGGATTTTTCGATGGAAACCGTCCCGCCGCCGTCGGGCGTCGGCGAAGCCGCGGCTTCAGCCGGTTTCGTCGTCGATACCGCTTCGCCCAGAGCGAGCGCATAAACCGAGCCGTCGGCGCCGATCGTTAAATCGTGAATTTCGCGAAGCGGCGAATCGAGCAACGCGAACGGTTTTCCGTCGGGCGCAAACCGCAGAACCAAGCCGTTTGCGTCGGTTCCGGCGTAGAGATTTCCTTTGCGGTCAACCGCCATCGAAATGATATGCGTTTCGCTCGTGTCGAATAAAAGCGAGCTTTCCGGCGCGGCGTTCGCCGAGCTTACCTTGTAAATTCTTCCGTTTTCGCCCGTTCCGACTGCCAGGCTTCCGTCATTTAAAACCGCCAGCGACCAGATATATTTTTCCTTCGGATCAAAGAAAACGCTTGCCGCGCCGCTTGCGTCAATTCGGTAAACCTTGCCGTCGGGCGACGTTCCGGCGTAAAGCTCGCCGCGCGAGCCGAGCGCCAGAGCCGAGACGTTTAATTCAGACGAATCGTAAAAAAGCGTGCCTTTTCCGCTCGCGTCAACGCGGAAAATCTTGCCGTCGCTGCCGGTTCCAAGGTAAACGTTGCCCGCCGCGTCTGCCGCGCTCGACCATATATAAGATTGCCCTGTGTTGAATAACTCGTTTAATCTGGGCGCGAGGGTGATGGTTCCGTTTTCGTCGATTGAAACGCCTTTGGCGTCTCCTTTTAAAACTTCCGTGCGAGTGTTTACCGACCAGATTGCCGGTTCACTTGCCTGTACAACGAGCGAAAAAGCGAAGACGTAAATTACAAACAGGAAATATTTTTTCATTTATTCGATAGTAAAACTTTTTTGTTAAAGATTAATAAATATAACCACAAAAAGCGGCAAAAAGACACTAAAAATTAAAAGTTCGAAGCAAGCCCGAATGTTTTACCAGTCAGCTTCCGATAAAAATAAAAAACGAGAAGCGAACGCTTTTCTATTCGCTTCTCACTTTTATTCGATCATTCGGTTTCGTAAATTTTATGCGGTTTTTACAACATTTTTTTGAGATTCGAGTGTCGGAATTTGAGTTGCCGCTTTTGCTTCGAGCAATTGCCTTGAATCGCTCATCGCTTCGGCGTCGCCGACAATAAGGCGCGCGCTGCGTTCGCGCGTAAAATACGCCCACATCCATTCTGTCAACACGGACAAACGATTGCGGAAACCGATCAGCGAAATGACATGAACGAATAACCACATCAGCCAGGCGAAATAACCGGAAAATTTCCAGTTTCCGATCTCGGCAATTGCGCGGTTGCGCCCGATCGTCGCCATCGAGCCTTTATCGGCGTATTTGAAATTTTTTCGCGGCTCGCGGCGCAAATCGCGCAGAATGTTCGCGCAAGCGGTTTGTGCCATCTGCTGCGCGGCGGGCGCAACGCCCGGAACCGGCTGCCCGTTTTCCATTTTCAGCGAAGCCATATCGCCGATGACGAAAACATTTTTATAATTCGGGAGCGATAAATCCGGCTGCACGAAAACTCTGCCCGCGCGGTCGGTTTCCGCGTCGAGCGTTTTGCCCAAAGGCGACGCGGCAACGCCCGTCGCCCAAACCGCGACATTGCAGTCAACCCAATCTTCACCGACTTTAACGCGATTTTCTTCTACGTCCGTAACAAAACTATTTAGAAAAACTTCGACGCCCAAATCTTCGAGTTGCTTTTTCGCTTTTTCGGAAAGCTCTTCGGCGAATGTTCCGAGAACGCGGTCCGAGCCTTCGAAAAGCATTACGCGCGCCTTTGTCGTATCAATTTCCTTGAAATCTTTAGCGAGCGCCTGCCGCGCTATTCCTGCGATCGCCCCTGCCATCTCGACGCCGGTCGGTCCGCCGCCGATAACAACGAAATTTAAAGGTTTCCGAACGCCCGTCAGGTACGCCTCGCGTTCGGCAAGCTCGAAAGCAAGCAGAACGCGGCGGCGAATTTCTACAGCGTCCTCAATCGTTTTTAAGCCCGGCGCGTCTTCTTCCCATTCGTCGTGACCGAAATACGAATGACGCGCTCCGGCGGCGACAATCAGGTAATCATAAGAAAGCTCATTCGGACCTGCGGCACACTGAAGAAGTTTTATCGTTTGCTTTTGCAAATCGAATCCGATCGCTTCTCCCAAAATTACTTCGATATTTTTGTATTTATGCAGAATTCTTCGAATCGGCGAAGCGATCTCGCCGGGCGATAAAACGGCGGTCGCCACCTGGTAAAGCAGCGGCTGAAAAGTATGATGATTTTTGCGGTCGATCAGCGCCACTTCAACCGGCTTGTTGCCCAATTCCTGCGCTGCCTGAAGTCCGCCGAAACCTCCGCCGATAATAACGACTTTCGGTGCGTTTTTCGCTTTATTCATAAAAACTCCTTTATTAATTATACGCGAAAACAAGGATTTTTATGTATCTTTTCATACGCTGACATATTTTGCGTAAACGGATCGCGCCGCTGTTATATCATCCGTTCCGCGAATGATGGCGCGCCCGTCGCTGAAAACGGTCAATTCGTATTGCTCGACGTTTAGCCGCAGAAGATATTCGTTTTGTTTGATTTCGCCGATGTTTTTCAGTTTTTCGGCAAGATTCGGCAAATCGATTCTCGATGCGCGCGGCGGCGCGATCTGAACGGCGTTGCGCCCGCATAAAACGGCGGAAAACTCGTTTGTTTCGCCTTCGAGAAATTCGAAATTTCTTTTTGCGCACGTTTCGCAATCCGGATTCGGCGCGTTTAATTTAATTTTGCGCCAATCGTTTTGCCAGACGTCGATTTGAACCAGGGATTTGTGAAGCTTGTCGATATTTCCCGTTAGAATTTTCAGCGTTTCTGTGATTTGGATGGCTGAAACGCTCGAAATTACCGGCATGATTACGCCCGCCGTATCGCACGTCGGCGAAGTTCCGGCGGCGGGCATTTCTTCGAAGATGCATCGCAGGCAAGGCGTTACTTGCGGAATAATCGTCATCGTCGCGCCGTAGCCGGAAACCGCCGCGCCGTAAACCCATATTGTATTTGATTTTACGCAGGCGTCGTTGATCAGATAGCGAATCTGAAAGTTGTCTGTTCCGTCTAAAACCAAATCGCAGCCCGCGATTAAATTTTCGATGTTTGAATAATTAACATCGGCGACGATCGCTTCGGTTTCAATTTCCGAATTTATTTCATTAATCCGGTTTTTCGCCGCGATTGCTTTCGGAATTCTTTCTTTCGCATCGGTTTCAGAAAAAAGCGTTTGTCTTTGCAGGTTAGTGAATTCGACAAAATCGCGATCGACGATGCGCAGTTTCCCGACGCCCGCGCGCGCCAACATTTCCGCGTGCGAAGCGCCCAAAGCGCCGCAGCCGACGAGCAAAACTCTCGAAGATAAAAGCTTTTCCTGTCCTTGTTTGCCGATGCCGCCGAATAAAATTTGCCGGCTGTAACGCTCGTTCATAAAACTCCAAACGCTGACTTAAAGCGAGATAC
>JAOAPX010000172.1 GCA_025463125.1 Acidobacteriota bacterium
GCGCTCGATTCGCCCCGGTCAATTTGCAGTTCCAAAATCGTTTGTTTGTATTTGTCTTTAACTTCTACGATTTCGACCCATGCAGGAAGCGATTCGCCGAATTCGGCGGCGATTTCGGGCGTTGTTAAAATTTGCCCGTAAACTTTATAAAGCAGCGCGAGTTCGCCGATATTCGTCAAGATGATAAAACAACTCGTATCGGAAATAATCGCTTTAGGCATTGGCTACGTCTTTTGACAAATCCGAGGCGGGGTAATTAAAGATGGAAACATTGTAACTGCCCAAAAGTTCCGCAAACGTTCGCTTCGTCAGACCGGCAACTTCCGCCGCCTGTCCGAGCGAAAGCCTGCCCTGTTCGTAAAGCCGCGTCGCCACAATCATCAAAACTTCGCGGTCATCAACGTCAAGCGTGTCTGGAACATTTATAGTCAACGTTTTCATAGCCCAAATGTAGCAGATTTCAAACGGCGTTTAAAGGTTTATTCTTCCGAAGAAAAGCGGATTAATAATAAAAAGGAGAATATTTTCAACTCTTAAATTTACGTTTTGACTCAAAGAATACTAAAATAGCGTTAATTACCGATTGCTCTTAAATGATGTGTTTTAACCGCAAACTGTTGTTTGGGGATCGAAATTAGTTTAACGAATATAATAAAATGTCAAAAATCTACTACACTTTAACCGATGAAGCGCCGTTGCTGGCGACGCACTCTTTTTTGCCGATCTTAAAGGCTTTTACGAAATCCGCAGGTATTGAAATCGAAGTGCCGGATATTTCGCTCGCCGGGCGAATTTTAGCCAATTTTCCCGAACACTTAAAAGACGACCAGAAAATTCCCGACGCGCTTGCCGCGCTCGGCGAGCTGGCGACGAAACCCGAAGCCAATATTATCAAGCTGCCGAACATTTCGGCTTCCGTTCCGCAATTGGAAGAAGCGATCAGCGAGCTTCAGCAGCAGGGTTTCGCTGTGCCGAATTACCCGGCGGAACCTAAAACGGACGAGGAAAAAGCCGTTAACAGTAAATACGCGCGCGTTTTGGGCAGCGCGGTAAATCCCGTGCTTCGAGAAGGAAATTCCGACCGGCGCGCGCCGAAAGCCGTTAAAAATTACGCGAAAGCGAATCCGCATCGAATGGGAGTTTGGAAGGCGGATTCCAAAACGAGCGTCGCGCATATGAACGGCGGCGATTTTTACGGCTCGGAAACTTCCGTTACCGTCGAGCGCGAAGGAAAATTCAGAATCGTTTTTTATAAAAACGACAGTTCCGAACAGATTTTGAAGGATTACGCGCCGCTCAAAGCGGGCGAAGTGATCGATTCTTCGGTGATGAATCTTTCGGCGCTGAAATCTTTTGTCGAAGAAGCGATCGCGGAAGCCAGGAAAAAAGACGTTTTGCTTTCAGCGCATTTGAAAGCGACGATGATGAAAGTTTCCGACCCGATTATTTTCGGGGCGATCGTCGAAACTTATTTCAAAGACGTTTTTGAAAAATATAAAGACGTTTTCGCCGAGCTGGACATCAATCCGAACTTCGGGTTAGCGACGCTCGAGGAAAAAATCGCCGGGCATCCGCGTGAAGCCGAAATCAAGGCGGACATCGCAAAAACAATCGAAAGTTCAGCGAAAATCGCGATGGTCAATTCCGACAAAGGAATCACGAATTTCCACGTATCTTCCGACGTGATCGTTGACGCTTCGATGGCGGCGCTGGTTCGCGGCGGCGGAAAAATGTGGAACAAAGACGGCAAGGAAGAAGACACCGTCGCGATTATCCCGGACCGAACTTACGCCGGTTTCTACGCGGCGATCGTTCAGGATATGCAGCAAAACGGGGCGATCGACCCGAAAACTTTCGGTTCCGTTCCGAACGTCGGTTTGATGGCGCAAAAGGCGGAAGAATACGGCTCGCACGATAAGACTTTCCAGATTTCGGGCGAAGGAACGGTAAAAGTCGAAGACGAAAACGGCAATGTTCTGCTCGAACAATCGGTTCAAAACGGCGATATCTTCAGAATGTGCCAGACCAAAGACGCAGCCGTTCGGGATTGGGTGAAACTGGCTGTCAATCGCGCAAAGCTTTCCGGCACGCCAGCCATTTTCTGGCTCGATAAAACGAGAGCGCACGACCGGGAGATTATCAAAAAAGTAGAAGAATATTTAAAGGATTATGATTTATCGGGTCTCGACATCAGGATTATGGATGTCAAAGACGCGATGCTCGAAACTTTGAAACGCGCGAGAGAAGGCAAAGACACGATCTCGGTTTCGGGCAATGTTTTGCGGGATTACCTGACGGATATGTTCCCGATTCTGGAGCTCGGCACTTCGGCGAAAATGCTTTCGATCGTGCCTTTAATGAACGGCGGCGGTTTGTTTGAAACCGGAGCCGGCGGTTCTGCGCCGAAACACGTCGAACAATTTTTGCACGAAGGCTATCTGCGATGGGATTCGCTCGGCGAATTCCTGGCTTTGCAGGCGAGCTTCGAGCACCTGGCTCAAACTCAAAATAATAAAAAAGCGCAAATCTTAGCGGACGCTTTGGACGAAGCGAACGCGAAATTCCTGGCGACCGACAAATCCCCGGCAAGAAAAGTCGGCGGAATAGACAATCGCGGCTCGCATTTCTACCTGGCGATGTACTGGGCGGAAGCGCTGGCGAATCAAACGGCGGACGCGGAAATCGCCGCAAAATTCGCGCCCGTCGCAAAAGAATTGCAGGAATCGGAAGCTAAAATTAATGAAGAATTAATCGCGGCGCAGGGAAAAGCGCAGGATACGGGCGGTTATTATCACCCGAGTTCCGAAAAGACTTACGCGGCGATGAGACCTTCCGCGACGCTCAATGCGATTGTAGACGGAATTTAAGACTTTTAAATTCAAAATTCAAACATAAAAAAGCTCCCGTAATTCCGGGAGCTTTTTATTTTATACCGGTGAAAAAAACGGGTAACGGGAAACGGGAACTTTTAACAATCCGCTTCATTTTCCAAGACGGTTTTCCGTCACCCTTTACCAACTACCGCATCGATTTCCCGCGCCAGCTCGAAATCTCTCGCGGTAATGCCGCCTGCGTCGTGCGTCGTGATAAAAAACTCGGCGTAGCCCCAGCCGAACAAAACGTCCGGGTGATGGTCGAGGCGTTCGGCGATTTCGCCGACGCGATTAACGAAACCGAGGCTTTCGGCGAAATTCGCAAATTCGAATTTTTTCGAAAGTTTATCGTTTCCGATCGTCCAGTTCTGTAAACCGGACAAATTAGCTTCAATTTCTTCGGCTGATAATCTTTTGCGTTCCAATTGTTTTTTCGCTTCCTTGTTTTGAGTTATACTTTTTCTTTTCAGTATAACGATTTAGCCAGGGTTTAGACAAAAGAATGTATTTTCTGTTAAAAATCACGATTTTCACGACCGCACTGTTTTTTATTTCCTGCGCGGGCGAGCCGAAGCCCGCCACGCCGCTCGAAACCTTTAAAGCCTACACGAAAGCCATCAAGCAGAAAGACACGACGACGATGAAATTGCTGCTCTCGGACGCCTCGATAAAAATGCACGATAAAGAAGCCAGGGCGCAAAACGTAAATCTCGACGACATCGTCAAACGCGAAACTTTATTCAGCGAAAATCAAACGTCGGTCGAATTTCGCAACGAAAAAATCGAAGGCGACCGCGCGACTCTGGAAGTAAAAAATTCATACGGCGCGTGGGAAAAAGTTCCGTTTGTTCGCGAAGAAGGTCTCTGGAAAATAGACAAACAGGGATTCGCCGATCAAATGATCCAGGAAATCGAACAAAACGATAAAAGGCTCGACTCGATTATCAATCAGGGCAGACAGCCGTAAAAAGTTTCGGGTTTCCGATTAAAAAGTTTGATACGGATAAAGCTAATGAAAAACTACAAAATTATACTCGTCACCGTTTTAGCGCTGGTTTTTACGGCATGCCAGGCGGCAAACAAAGCGTCAAGCCCGACCGAAACGATGCGCGCGCTGAATGAGGCTGCCATAAAGAAAGACGTCGAAGCAACCAAAAAACTGGTTTCGAAAGGCACGCTCGACTTGCTCGAAAAAGCGGCGCAAAATCAAAATACGACCGTTGACGAGCTTTTAAGGAAAGAAAACGGCGCGCCTTTTCAGGAAATGCCCGAAACGCGCAACGAAAAAATTACGGGCGATACGGCGATTGTCGAGATAAAAAACAAGGCGACCGATGAATGGGAAACGCTGCCGTTTGTTAAAGAAGACGGAATCTGGAAAATCGCTCTCGATAAGCTTATGGAAGAGATTATGAACAAAGCGCGCGAGGAAATGAACGAGCCGCCTGCCGCCGGAAACGCAGCCGAGCCGCAAAAGCCGGAATCGAACCCGGTAGCGAACAGTAAAGCGAATAACAAAGCGAACAGCAATTAGCGAATAATAAATTAAGATTATTAATCAAAGCGGCTAAAGCCGGCGTTAGCGAGCGAGGCTTCAGCGCCTGCAAAAAATATCAAAGTTTTTTTATTGAGTTTATGAAATCTTTTCAAACCCGCCCTAAGACGGCTGCGGCAAATGAAAGGTTCGTGTTTTGAAAAGTCAGATTACAGGAGAGATTTTTAAGTGTCGATTATCAAACCGTTTCGCGCTTTGCGCCCCGTTTCAGAAAAAGCAAAATTAACCGCCTGCGCGCCGTACGATATCGTTTACGATGAAGAAGTGCGCGAATATATCAGCGAAAATCCCTTGAACTTTTTACGCGTCACGCGCCCGGAAGCCGAATTCCCGATCGGCGCAAATCCTTCGGCAGAAGAAATTTTCGCCAGGGCGAAAGAAAATCTGCAAAGTTTTATTGACGATAAAGTTTTGGCGCGCGACGAAGAGCCGTGTTTGTACGTTTATCGCCTTTCGACCGACGAACATTCGCAGACGGGAATCGTCGCCGGCTGTTCGATTGACGAATACGAGCAGGGCTTGATCAAAAAACACGAAAAAACGCGCCCGGATAAAGTCGAAGACCGAACCGAACATATGATTTCGCTTCGCGCCCAGACCGGTTTGATTTTTTTAGCGTTTCGCAACACCGATACGATCAGAAATTTGATTTCCGGTATAAAACAAACCGAGCCGATTTACGATTTCGTGTGCTCTTCGGGCGTTCGGCAAACCGTCTGGCGCGTTTCGCAGACCGAAAGCCTGACCGAAGCTTTTAAAGAAGTTCCCGCGCTTTATATCGCCGACGGTCATCACCGCGCGGAAAGCGCGAATTTAACCAGGAAAAAACTGCGTGAAAGAAACCCGGAACATACCGGCGCAGAAGATTACAATTTTGTCGTCGCCGGAATTTTCCCTTCGGAAGATTTGCATATTCTCGCGTATAACCGAACCGTCAAAGATTTAAACGGGCTCAGCGAAAATGAATTTTTAGATAAGATCCGGCAAAATTTCGAGGTTTCGGAAACCGTTGAAAAACAGCCGCGCAATCGCGGAGAATTTTCCATGTACATGGGCGGCAGATGGTATAAATTGTCGTTTGATAATCGATCGGCGCTCGATCTTAACCCGATCGAAAGCCTCGATGTCAGCATTCTGCAAAACTTTCTGCTCGCGCCCGTTTTAGGAATCGACGATCCGCGAACAAACGAAAAAATCGGTTTCATCGGCGGCGCTCGCGGAACCGAAACGCTCGAAAAACTAGTCGACGAAGGCGAAGCGCAAGTGGCGTTTTCGCTTTTCCCGACAACGATCGAAGACCTTTTCACCGTCTCGGATATGAACGAAATAATGCCGCCGAAATCAACCTGGTTCGAACCGAAATTAAAAGACGGCTTGCTCATCCACCAAATCTAAAACCGGCGGTGAGTTTTTAACGGCGAATGGTGAATGAAAGAAGATTTCCCGCTTTTACATTAATCATTCGCCGTTATTTGAGATTCATATGCTCGAAACCGGCAGACTCTTTTTAAGACCTCTCTTTGAAAGCGATTCGGACGCGGTTTACGCGATGCGGAGCGATAAGGACGTGATGCGTTTTATTCGCGAGCCGCAGGATCGCGACGAAACGAAAAGTTGGATTCGTCTGGTTTCGAGCCGCTGGGAAACCGAAAAAATCGGGTTTTGCGGAGTGTTTGAAAAAGAAAGCGGCGAATTTTTAGGCTGGTGCGGCGTTTGGCGTTTGAAGGAAACAAACGAGCTTGAGATCGGCTATGCGATTGCCGGGCGTTTCTGGAATCGCGGATACGCGACCGAAGCCGCCAGAGCTTTTTTGCGCTACGCTTTTGAAAACATAAAACCCGATCTGGTCACGGCGGTTGCCGACCCCGAAAACATCGCTTCGCGCCGCGTAATGGAAAAACTCGGAATGAAATACGCGCTAACCGGCAATTTTTATAATCGCCGGTTAGTGCAGTATTCGATTACGCGCGAAGAATTTCTCCGTAAAACTCAAAACGACAAAAATCATTTCGAAAACGCTCTTAATTAAATTAAAACACTCGTAATTTATGATGGAAACCGAAAGACTCGCGCACCGTAAATTTACGCTCGAAGATTTACCGAAATTGATTGAGCTTCGTTCCGACGAAGCCGTGATCAGACATCTCGGCGGAAGGAGTTTGCAAAATCCCGAAAATATCGAAAAACGCCTGCATTTTTATATCGAATGTTATGAAAAATACGGTTTCGGAATGTGCGCGCTCGTTTGGAAACCGACCGGCGAAATGATCGGCTGGAGCGGTTTGCAGCCTTTGGAAAATACGGGCGAAACGGAAGTCGGGTACGGGATGATCAAAGAATTCTGGGGCAAAGGCATCGGCTGCGAAACGGCTAAAGGCTGGCTCGAATACGGTTTCGGAAAAGCGAGCCTCGAAAGAATCGTCGCCGTCGCCGCGCCCGAAAACACGGCGTCGTGGCGAATTATGGAAAAACTCGGAATGCGGCGCGAAAAAACCGAAACCTTTTACGGGATGGAATGCTTTTTTTATGCGATTGCCGAAAACGAATTTGCGAAATCAAAAAATTTGTAATCAACGAACAAATATTTAATTTAATAATACAACTGTGAATTAAGCGGAAAAATTCCGCTTGTCGCTAACCGCGTTTTTTCGACGGTCTGATTTTGTTCGGCGTCGCGGTTTTAACCGAATCCCAAACCGGTTTGTCCTGTTTCTGGTTTTGCGCTTCTTTTGCCAACTTCATATCTTCTAATATTTTAGAAACTTTCTTAGCGACTTTTTTTGCTGTCTTTTTATCTTTTGCCATTTTCTTACCTTTTGATAAATTCGCCGCCCGGGCGAAACTTGATTTATAACCTTCGTAATATTATAGAACCAGGTAATTATAACATTTAGCGAAGCGGAAGTATGAGCTTTTCGCCTTAACCGCAAAAAAACCTTGTATTTCCGCAAATTTGCTTTAGTATATTAGTCTATTATTTATATTGCTTGACATAAGAATTTAACAGCCGATAGTATTAAAACCTATCCCCGGATAGTTAAATTAATCTATAGTTTGCTGCTTTTTCATTGTCATGCATTTTTTTTGTGCAAACTAAAGTAGCTTACAACAGGCATTATTTATAAAATATATAAATAATGATCCGGAAAACAAAGTTTGAACCGCCTTTGTTAACTCACAAAACAATTGCGATGCATTTTCCTTTTAGTAAATCAGTAAAGACGAGATTTATTAAAAGGCTGATCAAGGCAAGTTTTTATATGCTAAGACTTTTCAAATAAAGCCTTACCGCAACTTATAAAATTATTAAGAAGAAGATATGAGAGTAAATTGGCGTTTTATATTTCGAGTGTCGTTTGTGCTGTTTGTATTTACAGTTTTATCCGTCTTTTTCGGAAATAATTTAGTTACCCAGAAAGCTCAGGAACAACCGGGGAAAAATACACTTGTAAAGTTTCAGAATCCGGACGAAACAACGCGCATAATTCGCGGCGCTAAAACGAGTTTCGCCGTTGTCCGGACAAATAATGAAGCCGAGCGCGGCGCGGCGCGTAATTTGGGCGCGATCGTTGAAGATTACGGCTCGTTTGTAATCGTGGCAAACGATGAAGCGCAAAAAATCGCCGACTCGAATTTAGAAACGCAAAAGCTTGAAACAACCGTCAATTTGCCTTATGGAAGATTCGAACCGGAGATAAATCAAGCGGAACAAAGCTTAGGGTTCGATCTTCAAAAAGCGGAAACGGCTGATAAAAACTATTACATCGTTCAATTCGGCGGAATTGCCAAAGACGAGTGGCTCGAAAGCATTCGCGAAGCCGGAGCGGAAATCGTGCAATACGTGCCGCACCAGGCTTTTAT
The DNA here is from genome assembly GCA_025463125.1 of Acidobacteriota bacterium. GTDB lineage: Bacteria > Acidobacteriota > Blastocatellia > Pyrinomonadales > Pyrinomonadaceae > SXVE01. The sequence continues at coordinate 8,290 of JAOAPX010000172.1, forward strand.
AGTTTACGGCGACGGCGAGGCGATCGGCAAAATTTCCAATCATTCAAAAGTGCGCTGGATGGGAAAATACGCGGCTGAACAAAAAATGTCGCCGCAGCTCGAAGAGTTTTCCGCCCGGCAGGAAAATGATACGGCGATGTACGACATTGCCGTATTTGCCAAAACCGATCTGGCGGAAATCAGCAACCGTTTTGCCGATACGGTTACCGGCAAGATCAAGCATCAAATCAAGCTTCCAAGCAATTTTTTTAATATTCTTCGCGTTGAAATGCCGGTCAGCGAGCTTTCGAAAGTTTCCGCAATGCCCGGCGTTTTCCGCATCGATCCTTATACGCAGCCTGTAATAGAAGACGAGCGCAGCGCGCAGATCGTCGCGGGAAATTATCTTTCGACGACTTCGATTTCGGGACCCGGCTACAACCCTTTATCGCAGTTCGGAGTTGACGGGACGAATGTAACCGTAGCGGTCGTTGACGACGGCATCTCGATTCCCGGCAACGGCGGATTTTATATTACTTCGAGCAATGCGATAGACGGTCCGCTTCACGGCGCTTCGTCCGGCGCTTCGGGCGGTCACGGGCATCTGAACGCGAGCATAATCGCCGGAAGCGCTCCTTTCGGCGCTTTAGACTCTTTAGGTTACAACTACGGCTTAGGCATCGCGCCCGGAGCAAGCGTTATAAACATACCGTTTCAAAAATCGGGCTATACCGGCAACGACGCGATGGCGATGGATGACGCCGTATCGACAACGGGTCCGAACACGGTTCCGGCTATAATCGCCAACAACAGTTGGGGAAACGGGGCAAACGGAAACGCGTATGACGCTTATGCCTCGATGTATGACGGTTTTGTTCACGACGCTTCGGCGGCTTCGTCGTTCGATCCGCTGACGCTGATCTTTTCAGCCGGAAACTGCGGAAACGCGCCCTCAGGCTTATCCTGCGCCGGTCAAACGGGATTTACGCGTCCGAAAGTTGCGAAAAACATTATCACCGTCGGCAATTCCGAGAACATCCGCACCGAAATTTTATCGAGCGCCAATAATATAGATGATTTGGCAAGCAGTTCGAGCCGCGGACCGGCAGCAGACGGGCGAATAAAACCGGACATCACCGCGCCCGGCACGGTCATCACAGGCGCGCGCGCGGGAAACGGCGGCGGTCTGGACGGCGGCGCGATCGACAACCATCATTATTACAGTTCCGGGACGTCGCATTCGGCGGCGCAGATTTCCGGCGCTGCGGCGCTTTTTGCGCAGTATTGGAAAAGAATCCGCGCCGGATTAAACCCGAGCCCGGCGATAATCAAAGCGGCGATAATCAACAGCGCGCAGGAAATGAACGGGGTGAATGCCGGAACAACGATTCCGAACGGAAACGAAGGATGGGGACGCATTAATATGAAACATATGCTCAACACCGGCGTTCCGATGAAACAGATCGATCAGGAAAACACTTTTTCCGGTGCCGGCGACTCGATAAAAATCGAAGGAACGGTCAGCGATTCAACCAAGCCCGTTCGCGTAACTCTCGTTTGGACCGATCCGCCGGGAATCTCCGATCCGGCGCTCGTCAACAATTTGGATTTAAGCGTTACGATCGGCAATTTCACGTATAAAGGAAATGTTTTCAGCGGCGGAAGATCTACGACCGGCGGCAGCGCGGATACGATTAACAACGTCGAAAACGTCTTTTTGCCAGCCGGTATCCCGGCAGGAACGCCTTACGTCGTTCAGGTCAGCGCCGCATCAATCAACGGTGACGGGAAAATCGGAAATGCCGATTCCACAGATCAAAGCTTTGCCCTGATCGCTTCCAATTACAGTTTGTGCACCTACGCGCTTTCCTCCATATCGCAAACCGTGCCCATCTCCGGCGGCGATTTCAGCGTCAGCGTGACGACGGAAAGCTTTTGTTCGTGGATTGCAAACAATAATCCGAGCTGGGTTACGGTCAGCCCCGATTCGCCGATTTCAGGAAACGGCACGGTAAATTTAACAGTCCAGCCGAACACAAACGGCGCTCAGCGCACCGGCGTCGTATCGGTCGCCGGAAAAGCTTTCACAATCCAGCAGCAGGGCTCGTCGTGCAGCTACGCTCTCGGCTCCGCCGGCACTAATATACCAAACGCCGGCACCAGCGGCAGCAGCTTTGCGGTCAGCACCCAAGCCGGATGCAACTGGACGGCAAGCAGCAATGCTTCGTGGATAACCCTTACATCCGGAGCGGGTACCGGAAACGGCTCGGTTGTTTTTTCCGTTCAGGCAAATACCGGAGCCGCCCGCAGCGGAACGATTACAGCCGCGGGGCTGACTTACACGGTCAATCAAGCCGCCGCGCCGAGCTGTTCTTACTCTTTGTCGCCGACGGGCGTAAATATCGGTCAGGCAGGAGGAACCGGCACCGTCAGCGTGACGGGCGGCGCGAGCTGCGCGTGGACTGCCGTCAGCAACGTTTCCTGGATTACCATAACGTCGGGCAACAGCGGAACCGGCAACGGAACCGTAAATTTCTCTGTCGCTCCGAATAACGGCGCGAGCGCTTCGGGAACTATAACGATCGCCGGACAAACTTTTACAGTCAATCAGGCGGCGGCGTGCAGTTACAATTTATCTTCGAACGTCGCAAACGCTTCAACCGGCGGAGGAACCGGCAGCTTCACCGTTAATTCAAACGCGGGCTGCGCGTGGACGGCTCAAAGCAACGCTTCGTGGATAACGATTACGGCGGGAAGCAGCGGTTCGGGAACCGCAATCGTTTCTTATTCGACCGCGTCGAATACCGGAAACGCCAGGACCGGAACGATAACGGTCGGCGGGCAAACATTTACCATTACGCAGGACGGCGTTAACTGTACGTATTCTTTATCCTCAAGCTCACTGTCTGTCGCATCGAGCGGCGGAAGCGGAAACGTCAATATCACGACGCCCGTCGGATGCGAATGGAGCGCGCAAAGCAACGCTTCGTGGACAACGATAACGGCGGGCGCAAGCGGAACAGCAAGCGGAACCGTCGGATTTACCGTCAGTTCGAACCCGGGCGCGGCGCGAAGCGGCACGATTACAATCGGCGGGCAATTATTTACAATCAACCAAAACGGAATTGCGGCGCTGCGGCATTCACCATTTGATTTCGACGGCGACAATAAAACCGATATTTCGATTTATCGCCCGTCAGCCGGCGAATGGTGGTATTTGAAGAGCTCGCACGTCGGCAACAGCGCGTTTCAATTCGGCAGCGGCACGGACAAACTGGTTCCGGCTGATTACACGGGCGACGGAAAAACGGACATCGCGTTTTTCCGACCGGCAACCGGAGAATGGTATGTTTTGCGAAGCGAGGACAGTTCATTTTACGCTTTCCCGTTTGGAGCAAACGGCGACGTTCCGGTTCCGGCTGATTACGACGGCGACGGGCGAGCCGATCCGGCTGTCTTTCGTTCTTCGACCGCAGACTGGTTTATTTCCCTTTCGACCGGCGGGACGATCATCAGGCAATTCGGCGCAAGTGAGGACGTGCCGGTCGTCAGCGACTATGACGGCGACGGACGAGCCGATCTTGCCATCTATCGCCCTTCAAAAGGCGAATGGTGGATGCAGAGAAGCGGCGGCACTGCTACGATTGCGGTACAGTTCGGCAGCGGCACGGACAAATTAGTTCAGGGAGATTACACCGGCGACGGAAAAACAGACGTTGCTTTCTGGCGTCCTTCGACCGGTGAGTGGTTCGTTTTAAGAAGCGAAGATTTTAGTTATTATTCATTCCCGTTCGGCGCGGTCGGCGACATTCCCTCGCCCGGCGATTATGACGGCGACGGCAAAATGGATGCAGCCGTTTTCCGACCGTCGAATAACACCTGGTACGTGCAAAAATCTTCGTCTGGAACATTGATTCAAGCTTTCGGCAGCTCGGGCGATAAGCCTGTGCCGTCGGCGTTTATTCCTTAAGATTTACGAGACAGAAGATTTATTAAGCGTTAATTCAGCTTTGCAATTTGCCGTGACTATTAACTCGTTTAGCCTGCCCTCTAAAAAGGTCGGGCTTTTTTCTTTATGAAATTACAAAGTGGTTTTATAAAACCGCACCGAAAAGCAGAATTCGGCGGCGTAAAGCCGTTTACGCGCGATAAAAACGAGCGGGTAAAAAGTACGGGTGATTTTTTACGATTTCGAAACGGTAAATCAGAAGAGTTCGGGTTTTGAATTTCGGATAAAAATTTTCGTACAATTTTCGAAACGGCAAACTATTGAACTCGGTTATACTTATAAAAAATAAAAAAGAGCACGCGGTAATATTATGAAAGTCACATTAATCACAGGAGCGTCCGGCGGAATCGGCGAAGCGTTTGCGAGGCGTCTCGCCGCGGAGAAACACAATCTCGTACTCGTCGCGCGAACGGAAAGAAAGCTTCACGAGCTATGTGACGAGCTGATGCTGAAACACAATATTACGGCGCATTACGTGGCGATCGATTTGAGCGTTCCCGCCGCCGACCTTCGGCTTTTCGAGGAAACCGAAAAACACGGCATGCAAATCGAATGGCTGATTAATAACGCCGGGTACGGTTCGATGGGCGATTTCGCCGCGATGGATTTAGAGCGCGAGCTCGATATGATAAATCTTAATATTTCCGTTCTGGTCGGTTTGACGCACCGCTATTTGCAGCAAATGCGCGAGCGAAAAAGCGGCGCGATCATTAATGTCGCTTCGACGGCGGGCTTTCAGCCGGTTCCGTTTATGGCGACCTACGCGGCGACAAAAGCTTTTGTTCGCTCGTTTTCCGAAGCGATCGCCGAAGAAAATCGCCCTTACAATATCACCGTCACGGCGCTCTGCCCCGGACCGACGGACACGAATTTTTTCAGTGTCGCCGACGCCAAACCGCTTCAAATAAAAGGGATGCAATCGCCCGAAGCGGTTGTCGAAGCGGCTTTGAGCGGCGTGAAAAAAGGAAAAGCTTCGGTTATCTCCGGCTGGACTAATTACGTCGGCTCGATTTTCGGAACCCTCACGCCGAATTCGCTTGTTACGCGCGTGATCGGCGGCGTTTTGCGACCGAAAATCGAAAGCAGAAAATAATTTCCGTCCGGGCGGCGGGAAAACCGAATCAAATCGATAGACTTGATTAAATAAATTCAGTTAAACTTGAAATTCGAATCTTTTTCACCTTTGATTAAACATACATAATGAAATTTACCGTTCTCGGCAGCGGTTCGACGGGAAACGCCGTCCTGATTTGCACCGAAAAAACAAAAGTTCTGGTTGATGTCGGCTTGAGCGCGAAGGAAACTTTGCGCCGCCTGGCATTGATGGGCATCGACTGTAAAGATTTGGACGCGATTCTCATCACGCACGAGCACAGCGACCACGCGGGCGGTCTGCGCGTATTTTTGAAATCGGTCGATTGCCGGGTTTTTGTTTCGGAAGCGACTGAAAATTCTTATTACACAACGCGCAAAGGCATCCAAAACGTTGAAAGCGAAGCGGTAAAGCGGCGCGACGTTTTGAAAAACAGAACCGAGAAAATCGAATCGAGCCGGGAATTTCGCATCGGCGACATTGATTTCGAACCTTTTTCCGTTCCGCACGATGCCGCCGACAATTTCGGTTTCGTCGCCAAAAACAAAGGCGTTCGCATCGCGACGCTAATGGACCTGGGCTGTATGACGACGCTTATCAAAGACAAGCTGCGCAGCTGCGACGCCATCGTCATCGAATCTAATCACAGCCGCGATATGCTGCGCGCCTGCCCGCTTTACAGTTGGGATTTGAAACAAAGAATTATGTCGCGCACCGGACATCTTTCAAACGAAGACTTGTCGGAATGGCTGACGGGCGAATACGACGGTTCAGCGCGAAACATCGTTCTCGCGCATCTTTCACAGCGCGCAAACGAACCGCACCTGGCACGCCTGATGGCTGAATCCGCACTGCAAATGCGCCCCGAACTTTTCAAAGCGGAAACCAAAATCACGCTTTCGCATCACAAAGAGCCGACCGAGTGGATCGGATTTTAACAAAAAAGCGCATCCTTTTGCAGAATGCGCTTTTTTATTATTTCCTAAAAAAAGTAATTGCGAAGTGAATCGTCAAATTTACCTTTTCGCAAGCAACAATTTTTGAAATCTACGATTGGAATTGCACGGGCATAAATCATTTCTACCGAGTTTTTCGATAAGTTCCTTATCGCCGTGTACAATTCTCAAGCCTTTTTTCACTTGTGTTTCAGATGGATAACCTTTGCGGCGCTTGCTCGTTGGTTCGAAAGGAGTATTGCTCCTCTAATTTGAATTTTCTTGACACTGTTTTGTCCTCCTCAAAATTAATAATATTTCGCTCGAACGAATAACGTACATTATCAAAGACGGTTCTTATATTCAAAATAAATTATAAAACGCCTTTGAAGGATTTGCGGTGAAGTTCGCAGGCTCCGTGCGATCTTATCGCTTCGAAATGCGCTTTCGTGCCGTAGCCGACGTGTTTTGCGAACCCGTATTGCGGATAGATTTCAGCCAGTTTGTTCATCAAATCATCGCGATAAGTTTTGGCGATAATCGAAGCGGCGGCGATCGATGCGGAAATGGCGTCGCCTTTGATGATGGCTTTTTGCGGCAGCGAAAGTTCTTTTAACTGAACGGCGTCGATCAATAAAAAATCGGCTTTCGGCTGAAGATTCTCGATGGCGATTCGCATCGCTTTTTTTGTCGCCTGCAAAATATTTATCCGGTCGATTTCTTCGGCTTCGACCTGCCCGATTGCAAAAGCCAGGGCGTTTTCGCGAATCTCCAGATCGATTTGTTTTCGTTTCTTTTCCGAAAGTTTTTTCGAGTCGTTCAATCCTTCCGGAAGCGGTTTCGACAAATCCAGGATCACGGCGGCGGCAACGACCGCGCCCGCCAGACAGCCGCGTCCGACTTCATCAACGCCCGCGACGAAACGAAAACCTTCGGCTCGCGCCTGAATTTCAAAATCCAACCCAATCGCCATAAATAAAAATTAACGCTAAAGAAAAAAAACGGGCGCGAACGAATACAATTAAGCGGACTAACACGGCTTTTTAATAATTTTACCCGTGTTAGTCCGCCGAATTCGTATTCGTCCGCGTCCTTTCAAAATAAAGAACCGTTATTTTTTCGCGGCTTTCGCAGCGTCTTTGTTGCGCGTATCGAGTTCTTTAATTCTCGCAGCTTTACCGCGCAGGTTGCGCAGGTAATAAAGTTTCGCGCGACGAACCTTACCGCGGCGAACGACGTCGATATGATCGATAACCGTTGCGTTAACCGGGAAAATGCGTTCGACGCCGATGCCGAAGCTCACTTTTCTGACCGTCATCGTTTCGCGCGCGCCGCCGTGTTTGCGAGCGATAACGACGCCTTCAAAAATCTGCAAGCGTTCTTTATTGCCTTCCTGAATGCGAACGTGAACCTTAACGGTGTCGCCCGATTGAAATGCCGGTATGTTTTCTCTGATTTGTGTTTGTTCTATATTATCTAAACGATTCATGTTATTTTCAGCGAGAGGTGACTGCCCGAAAGTTTTATTATTTTATTATTAAAACCTTAAACTACTCACTTCAGCTATTCTCCTTACTTAATAAATCTTTTCTGTATTTCCGCGTCTTTTCCAAAGCCTTTTCGCGGCGCCATTTTTCAATTTCGGCATGATTTCCGTTTAAGAGGACATCCGGAACTTTCATTCCGCGAAAATCAGCCGGGCGCGTGTAATGCGGGTAATCGAGCAAACCGCTGGAAAACGAATCGTTTTCGGCGGAAGTCTCGCTTCCGAGCGCGTTCGGCAAAAGCCTGACGATCGCGTCAGTTAAAACAATCGCCGCCGGTTCGCCGCCTGAAAGAACGTAATCGCCGATGGAAATCTCGTCCGTGACGAGCGCTTCGTTGACGCGTTCGTCAACGCCTTCGTATCTTCCGCAAATCAAAACGACGCGTTTCGCCGAGTCTGCGTATTCTTTCGCCGTCGCCTGTTTGAAAACCTGTCCCTGCGGCGAAAGTAAAACGACGCGCGTTGCGGGCGGATATTTTTCGCGTTCGGTCGTGCCGAGCAGTTTTTCGATCGCGTTGAAAATCGGCTCTGCCTTAAAAACCATCCCGTCGCCGCCGCCGAACGGTCGATCGTCGGTCATCCGGTGTTTATCGGTCGTAAACTCGCGAATGTCGTGAACGTTTACCTCGACGATTTCCGCGAGTCGAGCGCGGCGGATTATTCCAAAATCAAAGACCTCTCGAAAAAACTCCGGGAAAATTGTTAAAACGTCAATCTTTAACATTTGATCTTTGTTCTTTGATTATTGATTTTTGTTTCAGTTAATTTCAAAAGGATAAAATCAAAGATCAAAAATCCAATAAACCTTCCGGCGCATCGATGCGAATCAATTTGTTTTCGACATCGACTTCGGTGCAGATCGTCTCGGCAAAAGGAATTAAAAATTCCTTCTCCGTATTGGCAACGATTAGAATTTCGGTTCCGCCGGTTCGCATCACTTCGCGCACGGTGCCGATTTTTTCGCCTTCAATGGTTTCGACCGCGCAATCTTCAAGCTCCCAATCGAAAAACTCATCTTCTTCGAGCGTGACCGCTTCGGATTCGGGAACGCAGATTTCGCAGTTACGCAAAGTTTCCGCCGCTTCTATCGAATCGAACCCGGCAAACTTTAAAATAACCCTGCCTTTCTGAAACCAGAATTTTTCAATTTTCAGCTCGGAAGTTTTGCCGCCTTCGCAAACCGCGAAAACTTTTTCCAGATCATCGAATCGCTCGGGAAAATCAGTTAAGATATCCGAAACCAACTCTCCGCGCAGACCGCGAGCCTTGACGATTTTGGCGATTGCAACTAAATCTTCCATCTAATTTTTCAGGAAGCCGCGGAAAATTTCGGACAGCGCCGGAAAGTTATAAGATTCTTTTAACTCTGCAGCTTTCTGAAATTTCCCTAAACTCACTCGACGATATCCAGCGTAAATCTTTTACCGTGTTTTTGACCGGCATGAAAAAGCAAGCTCCGAATGGCTTTTATCGTTCGCCCTTCGCGCCCGATGATCCTTCCCATATCGCCTTCGCCGACACGCACCTCAATTACGGTTGAACGCCCGTCGGATTTTTCCGACACCGTCACCGCATCGGCATTGCCGACCAGCGATTTTATGATTTTTTCGACAGCTTGTTTCATAAGAAAACGTCAGACATTTGATAGCGGGCACCGATCGGTAAAAAACGAGCTCCGCAATTTTTCGTCCAGTGTCTTATTCAGCAGCCGGTGCCGGATTATTTTTGATCAGGCTCGCTACGGTTTCCGTCGGCTGAGCGCCGACCGAAATCCAGTATTGAACACGATCGTGTTTCAAATTAACTTCCGCCGGATTAGCCATCGGATTGTATGTGCCGACGTTTTCAAGATATTTTCCGTCGCGTTTGCTGCGTTTTTCCTTTACCACGAGGCGATAAAAAGGTTTTCCTTTCGCGCCCATTCTCATTAAACTAATTGCTAACATAATTTTTAATACCGAACGGTAAATGATGAATGATGAATTGTAAACAAATTTCCTCGTTTACAATCCGCGATTCACAATTCGCCGTTATTTCCTTTTTTTGTGTCTCTTCTTCTTCTTTAATCTTTTTGCCAACGAATCTCTTGTTTCGTCGTAGTTGTTATCGAATTCTTCGTTCGAGCCGCTTCCGCCGCCGAACATTCCGCCGAGACCGTCCATACCGCCTCCGCCGAGAAGCCCGCTGAGTCCGCCGCCTAAACCGCCCATTGCCTTGCCCGCAAGTTTACTGAACAATCCGCCGCGATTCATCTGCGCCATCATTTTCTTCATTTGCTCATACTGCCGCAAAAGCCCGTTTACTTCGGCGATTGTCGAGCCGGAACCTTTAGCGATACGCGTCTTGCGGCTTGCATCGATGATTTTATGATTATTGCGTTCCGCTCGCGTCATCGAACCGATAATCGCCTCGGTTCGCTTCATCTGAGCTTCGACTTCCGCCGATTGCTCGTCGCTCATCTGCAGACCGCCGGTCATCTGTTCAGGCAGCATTTTCATCAACTTCGACATTGAGCCGAGTTTCTTGAACTGTCCGAGCTGATTGCGAAAATCTTCGAGCGTAAACTGATTGCTCGTCATTTTTTCGAGCTGTTTCTGCGCCTCGTCCTCGCTAATCTTGCCTTGAACTTCTTCGATGAGCGATAAAACGTCGCCCATTCCGAGAATTCTCTGCGCGATTCGATCCGGGTAAAACGGCTCGATCGCGTCGTATTTTTCGCCGACGCCGACGAATTTTACCGGCTGCCCGATAACCTGTTTGATGGAGAGAGCAGCGCCGCCGCGCGCGTCGCCGTCCATTTTCGTCAAAATCACGCCGGTGATCCCGACTCTGCGATGAAATTCTTCGGCTGAACGAACCGCGTCCTGCCCGGTCATTGCGTCGGCGACGAATAAAACTTCGACCGGACGCGTTTCGGCTTTGATTTGTTCGAGTTCGACCATCAGATCGTCGTCGATGTGCAGGCGCCCCGCCGTGTCGACCATCAAAGTATCGAAACCCATCTCCTGCGCGTGGAGAACCGCGCCGCGCACGAGCGTCATCGGGTCGTTAGTTTCCTTATCCTGATAAACCGCGACGCCTACAGCGCCGCCGACTACGCGCAGCTGTTCGCGCGCCGCCGGGCGATACACGTCAACCGATACGAGCAGAGGTTTTCTTTCCTGATTGTCTTTCAGCCAGCGCGAAATCTTTCCCGTCGAAGTCGTTTTGCCCGAACCCTGCAATCCGACGATCATCACGACGTTCGGAATCTGCTTGGTGAAGACGAGCCGCGACGAAGTTCCGCCCATCAAACCGACGAGTTCGTCGTAAACGATCTTAACGACTTGTTCGTGCGGTTTTAAGTCTTGCCAGACTTCCTGTCCTTCCGCTTTTGCTCGAACAGATTCGACGAAATCTTTGGCGACTTTATAATTCACGTCGGCTTCGAGCAAAGCCATACGTATTTCGCGCAAAGCGACATCTACGTGCTCGGGCGTGAGTTTGCCTTCGCCGCGCAAATTTTTCAGCGTACTTTTTAATTTATCGGACAGTGACTCAAACATATAGATACACTTCTGGCAGTAAAGCCGAAACTATAAATATTAGTTGTTTAGTAAGAGAGTGTCAAGAACTGCGAAAAGCGTTTCCCGGGCGCGGAGCGGGCGGGCGGCATTTATGTCTGAAAGCTGACAGACTATTGCTTTTGTTTACAGTAAGATTGCCGAAATCCGTACAAGAAAAATTTCTGCAATTGAGGCAAAAAAGTCAAAAAACGAGAAAGTAATTTCACACTAATCAGTTAGAAGGGAGTAAAAAATTATGATACGAACCTTTGCGCTTATTTTTGGCATTATCTATATTATCGCCGGAATTGCGGGATTTATTCCCGCTCTGACGCCGCACACGGGCGATCTGCATCCGCTGACGATAGAAACCGCGCACGGTCGGGCTCTGGGGCTGTTTCCGGTCAATATCCTTCACAACATCGTTCATTTAGCTATCGGGCTCTGGGGCGTTTTAGGCTCGCGGAGCTTAAGCGGAGCACGGCTTTTCGCTCGCGGTCTGGCTATTATCTACGGTCTTTTGGCGATTCTCGGGCTGATTCCCGGACTCAACACGATGTTCGGATTGGTTCCGATTTACGGTCACGACGTCTGGCTTCATGCCGGCACGGCTTTGATCGCGGCTTATTTCGGTTTTATCGCGCGTTCGGACGGTGAACCCGCCGCTTCAGCAACCCGCGTATAAGCGGTTTCCGGATTTTTCAGCAAGCGCTCGACCGCCTTTAGAACTGTTTCGACTTTTATGCGGCGGATACATTCGGCTGCGTCGAATTGCAGGCATTTGTAACCGGCACACGGCTGGCAAGACATCTTTTCATAAACGATTTCGTGCGGGGCATCGGTCCATGGTCGCCAGTGATTGATATTCGAAGAGCCGAAAATAACCGCCGCCGGAGTATTTACAGCCGCCGCGATATGCGCGATTCCCGAATCGTTGCCGACGAAAATATCCGCTTTTGCCGCCAGAGCCGTAATTTCCGGCAAAGTTAAATTATCGAAAGTTATGACGGGCGCGCTCGAATTAAGTTTTAAAGCTTCCAGCACCGGGCTTTCCCCTTTTGCGGCGACGGCGATCGTCTGAAAATTATTCGCGTGAAAAAATTCCGCGAGGCGCGCGAAATTTTTTGTTGCCCATTGTTTCGATTCAAATGCGGCAGCCGGATGAATCAAAGCGATTTTGGATTTCGAATCGAAGCTTTTCGTTTGAGCCAGTTTATTTTCAATGGAATCAAGCGCCGCGCTTGAAGCGTTCAGGCGGCTTTTCGGTTTATCTGCGACCGGCACGCCGACGCTTCCTAAAAGCGCGAGCTGTTGTTCGGCGGAATGCGTAAATTCCTTGCGCCAGAAGTCGGATGACGAAGAAAGCAGATGATTATACAAAAAATTATATTGATAATCCGCAAAACCGACGCGATGCCTGGCGCCGCTCGCCCTGACGAAAAACGTCGCCGTCGTTCCGCCGTGCAGATTAAAAGCGACGTCGTACTTGTTTTGCCGGATTTTCCAAGCCGTCAAAAGACGCGATTTCAAATCGCTTTTCTTAAACGTCAAAACATTATCGACGGCGTCGAAATTGTCTAAAACCGGCGCGACCCAATCTTCGAGCAAAACGTCGATTTGCGCTTCGGGCAAAAATTTCTTTAATGCGATGAGCGAAGAAGTCGATAAAACCGTGTCGCCGATCGAGCGAAGCCGCACGACTAAAACGCGTTTTACTTTTGTCCAATCAATATTCATAACGGAAAATAGAAAGCGGAAAGCGGAAAATCCATCTTTATTTTCCATCGCCCACTACCCGTTTTTCATTTCTCCGTCGTCGCTTCTTCGACGAGCATCACGGGAATTTCATCGCGCACGGGATAAACCAGAGCGCATTCCGGGCTTACGCATTTCAAACCGCTCGCGTCGGGTTTCAGTTCAACTTTCGATTTGCATTTCGGGCAGCGCAGAATTTCTAAAAGCTCGGGGCTGATTGCCATATATAAACACTCCAAATAAATTTAATTAAGCGAAAGGCAATTTTAACTCAAACAGGGAAACGCGCAAAGTTAAAGGGCAAGAGAATCAAATTCGCTCGCCCTTCACGTTTTCTTATTTTCCAACAGCCTTAACTTTCGGCTTCGGTTTTTGTTCCGCATTCGGGGCAGAATTTCGCGCCCGGAGCGAGTTCGGTCTGGCAGTTCGAGCATTTGGCTTTTTCCTGGCTCGCGCCGCATTCCGAGCAGAACTTCGCGCCTTCGCGCAATTCCGCGCCGCACTTCATACAGGGAACTTTTGCCGCTTCCATTTTGCCGCCGCAATCGGAGCAAAACTTCACGCCAGCCGCGTTTTGCTTGCCGCAGCTCGGACACGCGACGGTTTGCGCGTTCTGCTGATCGCCGCCCTGACCGCCTTGCTGTCCCTGATTCATTCCGCCGAAAGCGTTCGCCATCTGTCCGCCGACGGCAAAGCCCGCGCCCAAGCCCGCGCCAAGTCCCGCTCCGCCGCCTTCGTTCTTCGCCGCGTCGCGTAAAGCGTCAGCCGCCTGAAACTGCATATAACGATTGGCATCGCCGAGCGCGCCCATCGAACTGCGTTTGTCCAACGCCGCTTCGACTTCGGGCGGAAGCGAGATATTTTCGACGTAAAATTTGGTAACTTCCAAACCGTAACCGCGAAAATCCTCGTTGATTTTGGCGCGGATGGCTTCGCCGAGTTCTTTATACTGCGCCGCCAAATCAAGCGCCGGAATTTTCATTTCGCCGATCGCGTCGGAAAACTCCGTAACGATGGCGCGTTTTAATTGCGCGTCGATGTCTTCGGTTTGAAAATGCGCGTTTGTGCCGGCGACTTCCCTTATAAAACCACTCGGATCGGCGACGCGCAAACTGTACGCGCCGAATGCGCGAAGCCGGACGATGCCGAAATCATTGTCGCGCAGCATAATCGGGTTTGAAGTTCCCCATTTCATATCGGTAAATTGTTTCGTGTTGACGAAATAAACTTCCGATTTAAAGGGCGAATTAAAACCGTGTTTCCACGCGCCGAGTTTTGATAAAATCGGCGTGTTTCCGCCGTCAATCGTATAACGTCCGGGCGTAAAAACATCGGCGACCTGACCTTCGAAAACGAAAACCGCCGTTTGCGATTCGCGCACGATCAGCTGCGCGCCGTTTTTGATTTCCTGACCCGCAACCGGAAAGCGATATAAAATCGTATCCTGCGAATCGTCAAGCCATTCGATGACTTCTATAAACTGATTTAGAGCTGCATTTTTAACCTTGTCGAAAAAACTCATTTGCTTATTCTCCTTATGGTTTCTTAACGATAAAATATCTCACAAAGTTTCGACAAAACAAAGGAAAATCGTCGATTAGCGTTTTTGGTGCAATTCGCTTTCGGCTTTGTGAAACGGAAAAGAAAAGACAACTTTAAAGCTTTGTGTTCATCTAAAATTTACAGCTAAATTATTGTTTTTACAAATATTTATCTCTTTTTATTTAACTTTTCGGAAATGAAATACAACTTTAAGAAGATCTATGTGCAGCGCTCGATTTACAGCGATTTCATCTGGCGCGCGAATGCGGAAGATATTATCAAACGGTTTCCGGGCGCTGAAATCGTCGAAGTCGAATCTCACTGGCAAATTCCGGAGCTTTTCGAAGCCGACGCGAGCGATTGGATGCGTACGAAACGCGAAGTTCTGGTTCTCGGCATCAAATCAGGCTTATCGCATCAAAAAAACGGGCGTTCGGCTGATTTTATAGCGGCTTCGAATTCAAACGGCTGTTTAAGCTCGTGCCAGTATTGCTATGTCGCGCGGCGCAAAGGCGGCTCGAATCCCCTGACGATTTTTATAAATATCGAAGAAATCGCCGCTTCTATCCGCAAACATCAAAATAAATTAGGCGCGAAACCGGAACCGAATCAATGCGACGCGCGATTCTGGACTTATGACATCGGCTGCAACGCGGATCTTTCGGCTGATTCCTTCGTTTGCGATAATCCGGGCTTTCTCGTGCGCGAATTTGCGTCGATGGAAAACGCCAAAGCGACTTTCGCGACCAAAACCGTCCACGATGATTACTGGCTTTCAATCGACCCGAAAGGCAAAACGCGAATCCGTTATTCGCTGATGCCGCAAAAAGTCGCGAGATACGTTGACATCGGCACCAGCCCGATTTCCGAGCGCATTCAATCGGTGAATAAATTAATCGATGCGGGTTACGAAGTTCATTTTTCGTTTGCGCCGATAATCGTTTATGACAAAGAGAACTGGAAACAGGACTGGCGCGATCTTTGGCGTGAAATCGGCGATACGCTTTCGCCGAAAGCAAAAGCGCAAATGCAGTGCGAAGCGTTTTTCCTGACGCATTCCGCCGCGCTGCACGAAATTAATATGCAGTGGAATCCGAAAGGCGAAGAGTTTTTATGGAAACCTGAATTTCAGGTTCCGAAGAAAACCGCGCCCGGTACGCTCGTTTACGATTACAATTTTCGTCGGCGCGAAATAGCGGAATTTGAAAAAGATTTGGCGAAATATCTGCCCTTTTGCCCGGTCAGATATTCTTTTTAAGTTTTGTAATATCCTGCATTTACCGGAAGTTGAGGGTTAGAAAACTTTTTTTTGAAAAAGGCGAGAAATAAAATCATCGTTAAGCCGCCGGATAAATCTATAAAAACGTCGTAAACCGAGCCGGTTCTTGCCGAATTAAAGCTTTGATTGTATTCGTCAAACGATGCCGTTAATGCAATCAAAATAAAAGCGGCGAGCCACCAGAATTTTCGCAGCCGATTGATCGACGAGCCCCAAAAAGCTCTCGATGCTAAAAACGCGAGCGCCGCGTATTCTGCGAAATGGGCGAATTTTCGAATGCAGCCGTGAATGACAGATAAGGTTTCGTCCGCCGCGTTCGGAAAAAGAAATTCGAGCAGCGGGCGAATAAAACGTGAAGTTTGCGTTGTCGCGCCCTGCCCGCTCGACAGGAAAAATATAACGCCGAGCCACAAAACAAGCGGCGCGTAACGAATAAATCGTTCGCGCCGTTTTGATTTTTGCAAACCCTCGTTCATTTTTCACGTTAAAAAGGATGAGACAAAGCAAAATGCTTCTCTCATCCTTTTTTGTTTATCCTTGTTCTTTTTATAACGCAGCCGCGCCGGAAACGACTTCGATAATTTCTTTCGTAATCGCCGCTTGTCTGATGCGGTTCATATTAAGCGTTAAATTATCGATCAGCTCGCCCGCGTTTTTCGATGCCGAATCCATCGCCGTCATACGCGAACCTTGTTCGGAAGCGACCGATTCGAGCATAGCGCGATAAATTTGCGTTTCGACTTGTTTCGGAAGCAGTCTACCGAAAATTTCAGCCGGCGGCTGCTCGTAGATATATTCGGCTTGAGCCGCATTTGTCGTCTCTTCTTCGGTTTCTATACGCGGAATCGGTAAAAGCTGCTCGATCACGGGTTTCTGCGACAAAACGGTTTTGAATTCGGTAAATACGAGGAAAACTTTGTCGATCGTTGTATCTTCCGTAAAACTTTTAATAACTCTGTTGGCGATTTCGACCGCTTCTTCGTGTTTGACCGCGCCGCTGCCGGTTAAACCGACGTATTCTTCCGTAATTGTCATTTCGCGTCGGCGAAAAAAATCACGCCCTTTACGCCCGACCGGAATCATCTGCATCTGCTTGCCGGAATTACCCGTTAGAAACGATTGAGTCGCTTTGATAACGTTCGTGTTAAAAGCTCCAGCCAAACCTTTATCGGCAGTTACCAGAACTACCAGATAATTTTCATCGCCTCGCGTATCGAGCAACGGATGCGAAAAATCATCGCCGATGCGCGCGCTCAAACCGCCGAGCACCTGCGTCATTTTCTGCGCATAAGGACGGGCGGCGGTTACGCGGTCCTGCGCGCGCCGAAGCTTCGCCGCGGCGACCATTTTCATCGCCTTGGTGATTTGCTGTGTGTTTTTGACGGATTTAATCCGTCGTCGCATATCTAAAAGACTTGCCATAAATTTAGTGGATAGCTGAAAGCGAAAAGTGAATAACTAAAAATTAACTTTTATTATTCACTTTTCGCTTTTCACTATTTAAGCGGCTACTGCTGTCGCTGTTTTCGCGCTCCAGCGCGTTGATTTGAAATCTTCGATAGCTTCTCGCATAGCGGCTTTCAAATCATCGTCAATTGATTTCTTATCACGAATCGTATTTAAAACAGCCGGGTGCGAACCTTCGACGAATTTGAATATTTCTTCTTCAAAACGCTTTAAATCTTCAACCGCGATATCGTCAGCCAGACCGTTTGTTACCGTCCAGATAATGAAAACCTGTTTTTCAACCGGCATCGGCTGGTATTGTCCCTGTTTAAGGATTTCGGTCAAACGGCGTCCGCGTTCGAGCTGCGATTGTGTTGATTTATCCAGATCCGAACCGAACTGGGCAAAAGCGGCGAGCTCGCGGAATTGAGCGAGGTCAATTCGCAGCGTACCCGCAACCTGTTTCATCGCTTTGATCTGCGCCGAACCGCCTACACGCGAAACCGAGTTTCCCACGTTGATAGCCGGGCGAACGCCCGAGTTGAAAAGATCGGATTCCAAAAAGATCTGCCCGTCGGTAATCGAAATTACGTTTGTCGGAATATACGCCGAGATGTCGCCTGCCTGCGTTTCGATAAACGGCAAGCTGGTCAAGCTTCCGCCGCCGCGCGCGTCGGACATTTTCGCGGCTCTTTCAAGAAGACGCGAGTGGAGATAAAAAACGTCGCCCGGATAAGCTTCGCGACCCGGAGGACGTCTCAAAAGCAGAGAAATTTCGCGATAAGCCGCCGCCTGTTTCGTTAAATCGTCGTAAATCGTCAAGGCGTGGCGCCCGTTATCCCGGAAATATTCGCCCATCGCAACGCCCGAATAAGGAGCGAGAAACTGCATCGCCGCCGGATCCGATGCCGAAGCGTTAACGACAATCGTGTAATCCATCGCGCCGTGTTCTTCGAGACGCTGGCGAACCTGCGCGACCGTCGAAGCTTTCTGACCGATTGCGACGTAAATACAAATTACGTCTTTACCTTTTTGATTGATAATCGTATCGATCGCGACCGTTGTTTTTCCGGTCTGACGATCGCCGATGATAAGCTCGCGCTGTCCGCGACCGATCGGAACCATCGCGTCAATAGCTTTGATACCGGTTTGAAGCGGTTCTTTTACCGGCTGACGGTCAATAATTCCGGGAGCGATTCTTTCGACCGGATTAAATTCCGTGGTCAGAATTTCGCCTTTGCCGTCGATCGGGTTTCCGAGAGCGTCAACGACGCGACCGATCAGAGCATCGCCCACCGGCACGCTCATAATGCGGCGCGTGCGGCGCACTTCGTCGCCTTCTTTAATGGTTTGGAAATCTCCGAACAATACAGCGCCGACTTTATCTTCTTCGAGGTTAAGCGCGAGACCGCGAACGTCGTTCGGAAATTCGAGCAATTCGCCCGCCATTACCTTTTCAAGTCCGTGAATTTCGGCAATTCCGTCGCCGACTTTGATGACCGTTCCGACTTCGTTGACGGTCATGCTTGTGTCAAAGTTTTCAATCTGTGAACGAATAATTTCGTTAATTTCGTTGGCTTTAATTGCTTCCATATTCTTTATAATGGTGAATGATGAACGATGAATGGCGAATGATTTTCTGCGAGATAATCATTCACCATTTATTATTGACCATTTACAAGTTGTTCTTTAAGTTGCTGTAATTGTGTTTTTATCGAGCCATCATAAACTGTTGAACCAATTTTCGTGACAACTCCGCCGATTAATTCTTCGTTAATATCAAAAGTTAAATCTACTTTTTTGCCCGTCAATTTTTCCAGGTTCGTTTTGAGTTCGACTTTTTCCGTTTCGCCGAGCGGTCGCGCCGACGTAATCTGCGCTGTCGCGATGCCGCTTCGTTCGGCTAAAACCGAAGCGAAACGCTTATTGATTTCGCCGAGCTCGGTTAAACGATGATTGCGAAGCAAAACGCGCAAAAAATTAGCGGTCGTTTTTGAAGGCTTCGTTTTTTCAATGAGATTCGCCAGAAGAGTTTCTTTATTTTGCTGTTGAATTGCCGGGTTGCGAAAAACAATTAATAAATCGCCGTTGGCATTCATCATCTCTTCCCAGGTTTTAAGTTCAGACTGGACGACATCCGTTTCGCCCGTTTTTAATACAACATCAGCCAAAGCTGCTGCGTAGCGGCGGGCAACCGTTTCAGTACTCATTAATTAAGCCCTCCGATTGATTGAATATTAGCTCTAACCAATTGCGCATCGTTTTGCGTGTTGATTTTTTGTTTGATTTTTTCTTCGGCGAGGCGAATGCTTTCTTCTGCGGAAAAGCGTCTGAGCTCGGCGCGCGCCTGCTGCGAAAGACGCGCCGTTTCGCTTTCGGTCTGGCGGCGCAGACGATTGATTTCTTCTTCGGTTTGCGAAAGAATGCGCGCTTTTTCGGCTTCGGCTTCGAGTCTGGCTTTTTCTAAAAGCTGTGCCGCTTCGCTGTCGAGCGAAGCAAGCTTTGCTTCGGTTGAAGTCAATTGGGCTAAAGCCGCCTGTCTTTCTTCTTCGGCGCGAATCAGCTCGGCGCGGATCGTTTCACGTTTTGCCTTGAAAGCCGCGCTCAAAGGTTTTTTCAAAATATAAACCATGATGGCAATGAAAATTCCGAGGTTAAGAAATTTCCAAAGCTCGAATCCCGGGTAATTCACATAAGGATTGATGCTGGTTTGCCACCCGCTCGCTTCGCCGGGCGCACCGGCTCCGGCAAAAATAAATATAAAACTGTAAATAAAAGCTAACATATAAATTCAGGTATTAGGCTGCTAAAAACGGACATAAAACTAGCTCCTAATGGTTAATACCTACGCCTTCAGAATACTTGAACTGATTTTTTCCGCCAGTTTATCGGCTTCGGCGGCGATTGCCGCGCGCGCTTCGATTGTTTGCGCTTGAATCTGCGCTTTTTCAAGCTCTACTCTTTGCGTGACTTCTTCCTTGACGGCGCCGATTTGCGATTCTCTGCCGGCAACCGCGGCTGCGCGTTCGGATTCGATCATTTGATATCCTTTATTGCGCGCCTCGAGCAATGCCTGATTGTATTTATTTTGTTTTTCGCTGACCTGGCGCAAAATGGATTCGGCTTCGCCAAAGCGCCCGCCTTTGTTTTTTTCGCGCAGTTCTATGACGCGGTTAATCGGACGGAAAAAAGTCCGATTTAAAATCCAAATCATTAAAAGGATAAGCGCGATGTGAATAAAAAGGGTTCCGTCGGGAACCAGCTGCACTCCGGCAAAGGCTAGAAAAAACATACTTTCTTTAATATAATTTTATGGTAAATTGCTTGTTTAAAAAACGCCAAAAATGCTCGTTATTCAAAAGAGATAAGGATATCACGCACCGAGTTTGGCGGTCAAGCAAGGCGCCGCATTGTAAAATTCACGGTAAAATTCACGCCTTCGGCGCAAAGGGGCAAAAAACGCTTTCAAAAACTTTCACCGGCAAACGGTTTCGGCAAAATGCGCCGGTATGCTAAAGTTTTTCAAAATTCTTTATATGCCGGTTCAAGAAAAATCTTCAAAAACACGCGCACCGCGCAACCGCACCATCGATCTCAGTGAAAACGAATTCGATCGTTACCGCCGGCGCTTGTTGTTTTTTGACGAACAAAAGATTTTGGAGGACGCGCGCAATAAAATCATTTGCGGCGACGCTTTCCGGGCTTTGACGAAACTTCCTGAAAAAAGCTTCGATTTGCTTTTCGCCGATCCGCCTTACAATCTGACGAAAAACTTCGGTGAAAATGTTTTCCGGCAAACTTCGCTCGACGAATACGAAATTTGGCTCGAATCGTGGCTGGCAAATGCGGCGAAGCTTCTAAAACCGACGGCTTCGGTTTACATCTGCGGCGATTGGCGTTCGGCATCGGCGATTCAGCGCGTCGGGATGAAATATTTTCAGCTCAGAAACCGCATCACATGGGAACGCGAAAAAGGTCGCGGCGCGCGCGCAAACTGGAAAAACGCCTCGGAGGATATATGGTTTTTCACCGTATCCGACGATTACGTTTTTAATCTCGAAAACGTCAAGATAAAACGCAGAGTGCTTGCGCCTTATACAATTAGCGGCGCGCCGAAAGACTGGGAAAAATCGGAAAACGGTAATTTCCGCACGACGCACCCGTCAAATCTCTGGACTGATTTAACGGTTCCTTTCTGGTCTATGCCGGAAAACACCGATCACCCGACGCAAAAACCCGAAAAGCTCCTGGCGAAAATCATTCTTGCGAGCACAAACGAAAACGATTTGATTCTCGATCCTTTTTCGGGTTCGGGCACGACTGCCGTCGCCGCGAAAAAATTAAATCGCGCTTTCGTCGGGATTGAACGCGACGAAAAATTCTGTCTTTTAACGGAGAAACGCCTGGAAATGGCTGAGATCGACAAAACGATCCAGGGATTTTCCGGGGGAGTTTTTTACGAACGAAATTCGCAGCAGCAAACTTCCCGCAAAAACGCGAAAAAAGTAAAAATCAAAGAATCGAGTTTCGATTAAATTCAAGACGTATTCCGGTATTTTCGGTATTTCGGTATTAAAGTTTTTATTTTTCAGTTTTTTCAATTTTTTCAATCAAAGCGTATTTCCCGCTCTCGCGTTTTTCGAAGCGTTTTTGCGGGAAATTTCTTCAAAGTATGAAAATCGCAACATGGAACGTAAATTCCATCACAATTCGACTGGAACAGGTTTTTAATTGGCTTGAAACGACGCAGACCGATGTTTTGTGTTTGCAGGAAACCAAGATAACGGACGAAAAGTTTCCGGTCGAAGCAATCAACAACTTCGGCTATAACGTCGCATTTATGGGACAAAAATCGTATAACGGCGTGGCGATCCTGTCGAAACACGAGATTACGAACGTCCAAAAAAACTTGCCCGGCGATGACGAAGACGCGCCGAAACGCCTGATCGCCGCGACCGTCAATAACGTTCGCATCGTCAACACCTATATCCCGAACGGAACCGAGCTCTGGACAGATAAATTTACGTTCAAACTCGATTGGCTGCAGCGATTGCGAAGATTTTTCGATGAAACCTGCGACCGCGAAGGCAATGTTTTATTGTGCGGCGATTTTAACGTCGCGCCCGATGAGCGCGACGTCTGGAACACAGCCGTCTGGGAAGGCAAGCTGCATTTTTCCAAACCGGAACGCGCCGCGCTCGAACACGTAAAAAAATGGGGATTTGTTGACGTTTTCAGAAAAATGAACGGCGACGAGAAAATTTATTCGTGGTGGAATTACCGCGAAGGCGCGTTTCCGAAAAACCAGGGATTGCGAATCGATCACATATGGACTTCGGCGAAGCTGGCGGAAAAATGCGTCGATTGCCGTATTGATAAAACGCCGCGCGGGTGGGAACGCCCGTCGGATCACACGCCCGTCGTCGCGCAGTTCCTTCTCGATTAGTTAAAACCGATGACTGAAAATCAAAAACCTGTAATTCAAAGCCCGAATTTGCTCTGGCTTGTGCGTCACGGCGAAAGCACGGCAAATGTCGCGCGCCAAAAAGCCGAAGCGGAAGGTCTTTTGACGATCGATTTTCCCGAACGCGAAGCCGACGTTCCGCTTTCGCCTTTCGGCATCGAGCAATCGGTAAAGCTCGGAAAATATTTTCTAAAAGAAAAAGAAAAGCCTTCCGTTATTTTCTGCTCGCCGTTTTTGCGAACGACGGAAACGGCGCGCCTGATCGCCGAAAACGCCGGGCTGAAAAACGTCAGAATTTACCACGACGAACGAATCAGGGAACGCGAGCTGGGAATTTTCGACCGGCTGACCAGCCGCGGCGTAATGCGAAAGTACCCGGAAGAATACGCTAAACGCAAACATCTCGGGAAGTTTTATTATCGACCTGCCGGCGGCGAAAGCTGGGCGGACGTCGCGTTTCGAATAAGAAGTTTCTGGCGCGATTTGCGCGAGGAGTTTTCCGGAGAAGACGTTTTAATCACGACGCACGAAGCGGTTATCCATGTTTTTCGATATGTTCTGGAGCGAATGACCGAAGCCCAAATTCTGGAAATCGACGGCGTATGCGATATTGCCAACTGCGCCGTCACGACTTACCGCTTAAACGGAGACAAGTTTGATCTGCAAAACGAAAGTCTCTTCGGGTAAGCCGTGATTTTATTCCGGCGCCGTTAGCTTTTCTGTTTTCCTTCTACTTTTCCAGCTTATTCTCAAGCGATGTCGCCCAGAGATTTTCCAGCTCGGCAACCGGCGCGCTTAACGCCGCTTCGCCGTTGATTTTTATACTCAAATTTTCGCCGGAAACTTTTCCGATCACCGCAAACGGGCAATTGTTTTCTTCCGCAATCGCGCTTATGCGTTCGAGTTTATCAGCCGAAAAGCTTACGACGATCCGCGAAGGCGATTCGCCGAAAAGAATCGTTTCGGCTGATAAAGCCGCCTCTTTCAGCTCGATTTCCGCTCCGAGCGCTTTATGATTCAAAGAAGAAAAACAGCTTTCGGCAATCGCTACGGCAAGCCCGCCTTCGGACGGATCGTGAGCCGAGTCAATTAAAAAATTATCAATCAAACTCAGACATGTTTGTTGTACCGTTTTTTCCAGATTCAAATCGATTCGCGGAACTTCGCCGTTCGCGATCAATTCGTCGGTCGTCAAACCGAGCACAACCTGGGCGTATTCGCTCGCCGCCAAATCGTTTTTTGTTTCGCCGAGCACGGCGATCAAATCGCCTTCGGCTTTAAAGCCGCTCGTTATGATTTTTCTGGCGTCTTCGATCAAGCCGACCATTCCGATTGTCGGAGTCGGCAAAATTCCGCGACCTTCGGTTTCGTTGTAAAACGAGACGTTTCCCGAAACGATCGGCGTTTCAAACGCCTCGCAGGCTTCTTTTATGCCGTCGATCGTTTCCGAAAAGCTCCACATCACTTCCGGTCTTTCCGGCGAAGCGAAGTTTAAACAATTCGTCACGGCTATCGGTTTTCCGCCGACGCAGACGTTATTACGAGCGCTTTCGGCGACCAGCAGTTTCGCTCCTTCTTTCGGATTAATCGCCGAGAACTTCCCGTTTCCGTCCAAACACATCGAGATGGCGCGCCGCGTTTCTTTAACGCGCACAACGGCAGCATCAGCGCCCGGCAAAATCGCCGTGTTTGTGCGAACCATATGATCGTATTGCTGGTAAACCCAGCGCTTCGAGCTGATATTCGGCGAAGCAAGCAGCATTTTTAACGCTTCGCCCCGGTCTTCGGTTTTCGGCTTTCGGTCTTCGATTTTAATTTTTGCAGCCTGAGCCTTAAATTTCGAACCGTCCATCGGACGATTGTATTTCGGAGCTTCGTCGGTCACTGCATCGACCGGAATGTCCGCCATCAATTCGCCGTTATGGAAAACCTTCAAGCGGTTGCCTTCGACCACTTTACCGACAACGACCGCGTCTAAATCCCATTTATTGAAGATTTCGACGATTTGTTTCTCCCGTCCCTTGTGCGCGACGATCAGCATTCTCTCCTGCGATTCGCTGAGAAGCATCTCATACGCCGTCATTCCGGTTTCGCGCTGCGGAACGAGCGTCAGATCGAGTTCTAGCCCTGTGCCCGCGCGAGCCGCCATTTCAACCGACGAAGACGTTAAACCGGCTGCGCCCATATCCTGAATCCCCGCAATCGCGCCCGAGCGCATCGCTTCGAGACAGGCTTCGAGCAGAAGCTTTTCTAAAAACGGATCGCCGACCTGCACCGTCGGGCGCTTTTCGAGCGCTTCTTCGTCAAATTCCGCCGAAGCCATCGTCGCGCCGTGGATTCCGTCGCGACCGGTTTTCGCGCCGACGTACAAAACCGGGTTGCCGACGCCTGTCGCTTTGCCGAAAAATATCTGATCTTTACGGACGATTCCCAAAGCAAAAGCGTTTACGAGCGGGTTTAAGCTGTAGGATTCGTCAAAGAAAACTTCTCCGCCGACGGTTGGAACGCCGAACGCGTTGCCGTAATGAGCGATCCCGTCAACGCAGCCTTTCAAAATCGAAGAATTGCGGTTGCCGTGCTTCTCGTCGTTTAAAGGACCGAAACGAAGCGAGTTCATCGCCGCGATCGGTCGCGCTCCCATCGTAAAAACGTCGCGCAAAATTCCGCCGACGCCCGTCGCCGCGCCTTGAAAAGGCTCGATAAAAGACGGGTGATTATGCGATTCAACTTTAAAAGCGACGCACCAGTCATCGCCGATATCGACGACTCCGGCGTTTTCTCCGGGCGGGACGATCACTCTTTCGCCGCTCGTCGGCAAGCGTCCCAAATGAACGCGCGAAGATTTATAACTGCAATGCTCCGACCACATTACGGAAAAGATTCCGAGTTCGGTCAAAGAAGGCTCGCGACCCATTATTTGTAAAACTTTTTCGTATTCTTCGGTTGTAAACCCGTGTTGAGCAACCATTTCCGGCGTTATCGCTGAATTATTCATCATTAAAGCTCTCTAATAAAATATCTCGTAGGAAACAAAAAACAGAGTTTATGCGGTTCAGATTCGATTTTCAAATCCGTTTCCGCAAAACTCTGTCCGCATTTAAATATTTTAATGATTTACGCCATCGCAGGGATTCCCATCGCTTCCCATTCTTCTCTCGCCGGACCGTAGATGCCCGGAACCTTTAACCCGGCTTGCCGCATTAAGACGGTTATCTGACCGCGATGATGCGCCTGGTGGCAAATTAAAGCGTAAAGAATGACGCCTTTTTTCCATTGTTCGCCGTACATCGGAAGCTCGTCTTCCAATTGCCCGTCGCTCCAATTTTGAGCGAGCGTTTCGCTGAGCGATTGCGAGCCTTTCGCGTAGCCGGAAGCGATTTCAGCAACGCTTGCAGGCATTTCGCTGTCGTGTGCCGGACCGTCGATTGAAAGCCCTGCGTGCCCGAACATCTCGCTCAAAGTCGTCGCCAGATGCCACGCCAGGAAACCGAGCGAACGCCCTTCATTTGTCACTTTTTGCGAAAGACTCTCATCGGTTAAAGCGTTAATAAGTTTTAAGGTCGCTTCCGATTCGTAAGCCCAATCTTTTTGAAAGTCTTCTATTTTTCTGTACATAAATTTTCTCCCTGTGTTTTCGTGCTGGAATTTTGTTGCACAGATGAAATACCATACAATTACCCGTTTTACAAAAGTCGAAACTTAAATTTCTGTTTGCTTAACGGTCAAGACAAGAAAAGCGCGGATTCGTAAACCTGCGCTTAAATTGATTTTATTCGATTTTCTAATTCAGGATTTTATTTGACAGCCGCAGGAAGCAGTTTATTAATTTCCGCTCGAAGCACGTCGATCTTTACTTTTCCCATTCTCGAATAAGCG
The DNA here is from genome assembly GCA_025463125.1 of Acidobacteriota bacterium. Lineage (GTDB taxonomy): Bacteria > Acidobacteriota > Blastocatellia > Pyrinomonadales > Pyrinomonadaceae > SXVE01. The sequence goes on from JAOAPX010000172.1 coordinate 34,759, forward strand.
GTTTTTCCTTCGGCGTCATACAAAATCGTAAACGGCAGACCGCCCTGCCAATCTTTTGAAACTGAAGAAATAACCGTGTCTTCTTCCTGCGTCGAAAGCAGGTACGCGGGCATTTCCGCTTTCATTTCCGCCAAGAATTTCGGCACGCCGCTGTTCAGTTCTTCGACGTCATCAAGCGAAACGGTAATAAAATCAAGTGTTTCGCCGTAATCGGCGTCGATTTTTACGAGGTCTGGAAATTCTTCGCGGCACGGATCGCACCACGTCGCCCAAAAATTAACGAGCAGAGGCTTGCCGTTTGTTTTCAGGATGTTTTTCAGCCCGCTCGCGTCAACCTGCGTGACTTTCGGCAAAGCGGCTGCGGTTTCAGCTTTTACCGGCAAAGATTTTTTCGCGTCTTTTGTCTGCGAATTAATCTCGAGAGTAAAAAATTGTATTAACAAAAATCCGAAAACAATTATTTTTGCGGCTTTTGCCGGGAAAACGTGTAAATTCTTCATTTGCCTATCAATGATATTTTTATAAAAAAACGCGGAAACGATCGGGAAATGCGCTTTGATTTTTTTTCGCTTTTAAGATTCAAAGTCCGCTCTCCGATTGTTTTAATAAGCAGCCCTATGTACTTAACCGTTGACGCGTTTTATCGTACATCCGAAAGCGTTGGATTTTGTTTTGGAAATCGTTTTTCCTTCGAGTTTGGCGTCGAAAGCGGCGCGCAAAAAGTTATCCGAGATATTTTTGCCCGAACGATCGTTATCGATCGCGCCGTGATAAAGCAGCGCGTTTTTTTCGTTGAAAAAGTAAACTTCCGGCGTAACGGTCGCGCCTAATTTATCCGCCCAGACGTTGCCCTTATCAATCAAAACCGGAAATTTATAATTTTCCTCGGCGTTCGATTTCACCCATTCGAGCGATTCGGTCACGTTTGAATTGATGCCGATAAAATTAATTCCTTTTGCCGCGTAATCGGCGGCGATTTTGCTGATTCTTTCGTTGTACATTTTCACGACCGGGCATTGCGCCGAAAGAAAAACGAGAACCGTGCCGTTTTTACCTTTTAGCTGATTAAAAGAACGGCTTTTGCCGTTCGTGTCCGACAAAGTAAAATCTTCGAGCGTTGCGCCGACGGCAAAATTGCTTTGCGCTTTTCCGGCGGAAGCAAACGCGAAAACCGCGACAATCGCGACAATCAAGATATTTATTCGTTTCATCTGTAAAATCTCCTTAATTTTTAAAATTACGGGCTTTAATGCAAATCCTTTCGTTCAAACCGCGGCGACAAAAAATCGGGGCAAACGCGAATTTTTCAGCCTGCCGATTATAGCTTATTTACACTGAAAATATTAACTGAAAAGGCGCGGAAGCCGTCTTTGAATATTTTTCGGCAGCAAAACTTCCATCGCGTCGTCAACCGTAACGATTCCGGCAATATCGCCCTCGTCGTCGATTACGGGCAAAGCGAGCAGATTATATTCGGAAATAGTTTGCGCCACAGCTTCAGCCGAATCCGACGGGTGAGCCGATTGAAAGCTCTCGCGCATTACCTGCTCCAGAGTATATGTCGGATCGGCTAAAATTAAACTGCGAAGCGTTATCAATCCGACCAATCGCCAGGAATTTTCCTGCTCGACGACATAAAGGTAATAAATCATATTCGGCGTTTCCGCCATTTCCCTTAATCTTCCGATCGCCTGCGAAACGGTCAAATCCTTTGGAAAAACGATAAACTCCGTCGTCATCAAACCGCCAGCCGTGTCGTGCTCGTAAGGCATCAGTTCGGCAACGTCGGCTTTTTCTTCGTCCTCCATTAAATTGAAAAGCTCCTGCGCCTTTTCCTCGTCCATTTCTCCTAAAACGTCCACGGCATCATCGGGCGACATCTCTTCCAGGATATCCGCGGCGCGTTCTTCGTTCATTTCTTCTAAAATGCGCGCCTGATTTTCCGTAGACATTTCTTCTAAAGTGTCCGCGGCGATTTCGTCGTCGAGCGATTCGACGATTTCCGTGCGGTGAATCGGCGAGAGCGTTTCCGCAAGCTGTGCGATTTCGACCGGGTGAAGCCGCGAAAGCTTGTCTTTTGATGATTTTAACTGAACGGTAGCCGACGCCGAATCGGTTGCAAGGTAACCGACGTCCGCCCAGTCGATGACTTCGACCGGACGCGCGCTTCCGTAAAACCCTTTCGGCATCAAGCGCCGAACAAAGCCCTGCAGCGAGACGTCCGCGCCGCTTACGCGCCAGGTTTCGGCGGCTTTAATAAGCTGCACGTCATTAACGCGAACGACGCGTTTTCCGTCAACGTCGATCAATTGATTATCAAGCACGTCTTTACCGAGCAAAACTTCGCCTTCGCGCCGCGTAAAAGGATTGAGATCGAGAATTGTCGAGCGCATCTTCGCCCCGGTTTCGCTCAAATCCGCAATATCGCGTTTCGGAATAAAAAACAGCCGCCGGTTGTAACGGGCGATGATCCCGATGACCGGCGGATAATCTTCTTCGCCGTAACGCACGATAACATCTTTTATCACAGCGATTTTATCGCTTCGCGCGTCGAAAATCGGGCGACCGAGGATTTGCGAAAGGTAAAGCATAAATTAAAGATAAACGAATACGTTAAAAGGTTGAAATGAAAAAGATATTTAAGCTTTAAAATGTCCTGCCCGATTACCGAATAAAATTTTTAATAAAAATTGTTTAAAATTGTACAACTTTTTCTGGAACTCGTCGGATTTTAATCTTTTCTATATAAATAGACACTCGAATTTTCGAGCAAGCTCCATAAAAATCAATCCTCTTAAACTAAAATCCAAATCAGCCGTCTTTAAAATTATAATGAGAAAGCTCTATTTTACTGTCATCATTTTCTGTCTATCAAGCATTTTTACAGTCGCGCAAAATCGCCCGAGAGTGTTTGATAATTTCGATACTTCAACGGGAATTCAAATCGATACGCCGACCGTTCCGCCGGTCAACACCAATAAGCCCAGGAAATTAGTCCAGAAAACAGCTCAAACAAAAATGAGCGTCCAGGACGGCTTATCATTAAAAAGTCCGGCTAGACAAACTAACTACACAAAACTTTTGATGGCGGCTGGCGCGAGTTTAAAAGGATTTACGACGGGCAATTCGGAGTACGATTCTTATATCGTAGATTCGTCGAAACGATACGGCATAGATCCGCTTTTGATTTACGCGCAGATGCATCAGGAATCTTCTTTTAAGTTGAAAGCCACTTCGTATAAAGGCGCGAGCGGATTGATGCAGCTGATGCCCGCGACGGCGCGTCGTTTCGGCGTTACGGAAATTTACAACCCGAAGCAGAATATCGAAGCGGGCGTAAAATATATGCGCTGGCTTCTCAATACGTTTAAAGGAGATGTGGTTTTAGCTCTCGCCGGATATAACGCCGGCGAAGGCGCGGTCATGAAATACGGCTGGCAGGTTCCGCCGTATCGCGAAACTCAGGAATACGTTCGACGAATCGCGGCGCGCTACAACTCGATTTCAAACCCGATGTTCGCCAAATCGATTCGTCCCGTCAGCAAAGATGAAGCGGCAAAAATGGAAGTTAAAGAATCCGCTCCGTTAGCCGTTTACGAACCGGACATTCTCGCGATCAAACTTTCCGACGGCAGAATGCGGCTCGTTAATCAATAATTTTTTTTACGACTTCTTCCTTAGTCCCGAACACCTCGGCGATTGGTAACTTCCAATCGCTTTTTTTTGTGTGAATTCGCCGATTCCTGTATGATTGCAGAAAAATTCGAAGCTTAGATTCGCAAAAGTATTTTGTTTCCAGTTCCTGAATCTTAAACTTTGAATACTTATATGTAATTTTATGTTTTGCACAAATTGCGGCTCAAGAAATTCCGACGAAGCGATTTATTGCCAGAAATGCGGCAGGCTGCTCGAAGCCGAAGAAGAAACACGCGTGGTTTCGCACCGCAAACCCGCGACCGCAATTGTTAATCACGACAGCGATGAAAAACAAATTTTCTCGATCAGCCCGACTTTGAAATTTATCGGGATCGGTTATGTCGCTGCTATCTTCGGCGCGTTTTTGCTGGTGGCGCTGATGAGCATACTTTATGATTATTTAATGATCTCGCCGTGGATCGCCGTTCTGCTCGGGCTTTCCCTTCTTTTAATTCCGGCGTTTTATCATCTCAAGCAAAAAATCGTGCGCTATACTTTAACCGACGCGAAAATTGAGATTGACACCGGGCTGATTTCCCGCACGACGCGAAACGTTCCGCTGCACACGATCCAGGACGTAACGGTTTCAGCCACCGTTATGCAGAGAATGCTCGGTTTCGGCGATTTGATAATCGAGAACGCCAACGAAAACGACGGCAAAGTAATTTTGAAAAACATCAATTCACCGAAAAAATACGCCGATATCCTGCTCAAACAAATGCGGCTGCTGAAATAAGTGAATTACAAATTTCACGATTGATTCCAGTTTATGAAAAAGATTTTTGTGACGGGCGGCGCCGGATTCATCGGTTCGGCTTTTATCCGGCTTGTTTTAGAAGAAACTCCCGATATCGAAATTATTAATTACGACGCGCTGACTTATGCGGGCAATCTCGAAAATCTGCAAGGCTTGGACGCGACCCGGCACAGATTCGTAAAAGGCGATATTTGCGACAAAGAAACGGTTTTGCGGAATTTGCCGGAAGAAACGGAAGCGATTTTTAATTTTGCCGCCGAATCGCACGTTGACCGCTCGATCAGCTCGGCAAGCGAATTCGTCACCACGAATGTTCTCGGGACGCAAATTTTGCTCGATGCCGCCAGAGCCAAAAACGTCGTAAGATTCGTGCAAATTTCAACCGATGAGGTGATGGGAAGTCTGCCCGAAGACGACGCGGCTGTTTTCAACGAAAGCTCGCCGCTCAAGCCGAACTCGCCTTATGCCGCATCAAAAGCCGCCGCCGAACATTTCGTTCGAGCCGCTCGCGAAACCTTCGGAACGGACACGGTTATTACGCGCTGCGGAAACAACTACGGTCAGCGTCAGTTTCCCGAAAAATTAATTCCGCTGATGATCGCCAACGCGTTAAACGATGAGTCTCTGCCGGTTTATGGCGACGGGCGAAACGTGCGCGACTGGATTTTCGTCGAAGACCACGCGCGCGCCGTCTGGCTCGCTTATGCGAAAGGAAAAGCCGGGGGAATTTATAATATCGGCGCGAAAAACGAACGGCGAAATATCGAAGTAGTCAAAGCAATTTTAGATGCGCTCGGCAAACCGCACTCGCTTATAAAATTCGTCGCAGACCGTCCCGGACACGACAGGCGTTACGCTATCGACGCCGCTTTAGCCGGAAACGAACTCGGCTGGAAACCGCAAACCAGATGGGAAGAAGGCTTACGGAAAACCGTTAACTGGTATCGCGAAAATCAGGATTGGGTAAACCGAATCCGAAACGGCGCGTATCGCGATTATTACCGGGAAATGTACGGAGCCGGTCTTAAATCATTGTAAAAATTATTGTAAAAGTCATTGTAAAAGTCATAGAGAAAATCATTGTGAGACAGATGAAAGTTTTAATTACCGGGGCAAACGGTATGGTCGCCCGCGCAGCCGTCAGATATTGCCGGGAAATCGGCGATGAAGTTACGGCTTTAACGCGCCAGGAATTAGATATTTCAGACAAAAGCGATGTTCAGGATTTGTTTAAACGAAAAAAATTCGATGCGGTTATAAACTGCGCCGCTTATACGGATGTTGACGGCGCTGAGAGCAACCAGGAAGATTGTTTTCGCGCTAATGCTTACGGCGTCGAAAATCTCGCGCGCGCTTCAAAAGCAATCGATGCCGCGTTTGTCACGATTTCAACCGATTATGTTTTCGACGGCTCGAACGCGGGGTTTTACACGCAGCGCGACACGCCGAACCCGCAGGGCGTTTACGGCGCTTCAAAGCTCGAAGGCGAAATTCGCGCGCGAAACGCTTACGCGCGTTCGATCATCGTGCGCTCAGGCTGGATTTTCGGCGCTGACGGAACAAATTTTTTAAGCGTTATGCACAAACTTCTCGCCGACGGAAAAAAGATCAAAGCGATCGAAGACGCGTACGGCACGCCGACATACGCCGTTGATTTAGCCAAAAGATTGCGCGAGCTTGCCGGGCTTGATCTGCCGTCCGTTTATCACGTGACGAACCCGGGCGAAGGCACAAGCTACGCGGGTTTTGCCAGAAAAGTTTGTGAATTAAAAGGATTCGACACGGAATTGCTGGAAAGCGCTTCGGCGGACAGTTTAAAACGTCCCGCGCCGCGTCCTTCGAGCTCAAAACTCGCGTGCCTGTTCAGCGAAAAATTCGGACTTTCTCCGCTGCAAAATTGGGAATCGGGGCTCGAGCAATTTTTAAACGAGCAATAAAAAGCGAGCGATTAACCGAGCGATATCAAATAAAGAAAAACAAAAAAGGCGAAGGATTTACGTTTTATATAAAATCCTTCGCCTTTTAATTTACAGGTTTCAACCCGCGTTAACCTTTCGTGTTATGAGTCGAAACGGCGTCTTCCATATACGGCGTTGAATCATCGCCGTCGCCGGACGTGTAATAGCTGTAAGTCGAGCTGTAGCCGTAATAATCGTAATCGGTCGAGTTTGATTTGATGCCGTTTAGAACCACGCCGTAAATTCTCGTTCCGAGAGTTCCGAGACGCTGTTTGAAGCGGCGCATCAAATG
>JAOAPX010000194.1 GCA_025463125.1 Acidobacteriota bacterium
CGCAGAAAACGATGTATTCCGCTTCCTTACGCTGCGAAGCCATCACTGAAAGCTGATAAGAATCGCCCGTCAAATCGGCGTGTTCGATCACGTCGTCGCGCTGGTAATGATGACCTAAAACGACGACGCGCGAGCCTAATTCTTCGCGCGCCGCCTCGATGCGCTCGTGAATCTCTTCGTCGGGCATCGTCAAATAATCTTCAAACGGTCGAACGGCTTCCAAAACTGATGACATTGTTTTTCGTTACTCTCCTTACAGCTTTTAGATGCGAAAAACGCAGCTTTCGCAAACCAAAATCATTACACTTTGAGAAACTTTTCGCAAATTATTTTGCATCGAAAATCGATTGCGTTGTTTGTTTGCTTCTTGTAATAAACGACAAAGTTTCCAACAAATCTTTATTTACAAACCAGCACAAAAACAATCCGTAAACCGCGTAGCCGAAGACTACAGCGCATGAAGTAAAATCAAGAGCCGGATCACCGCGAACACCGTCTATTGTAGTTACTCTTGCGTCTGCAATCATGTTAATCAAACCAACTATATACGTAAGCCCGAAAATTGTAGCGGGAACGTATAAAAAAAGTGCGACCAATAATTTACCAAGCACTTCGACAAAATGAACCTTTTTGAACAGGTTGACAACTCCGATAATTAACAAAGCTACCGGAATTAAAATAGCCGTTAAAAACCAAATGAATGGAACATATTCAACCATAGTTTGAAACCCTCATAATTTGCGAAAAAATTTGAGATTATTTTGAATCGAAAACTGATTGAGGTTTTTCTTTATCAATGCCTAAAATTTGCAAAGGTTTTATAAATTTTCCTCTGACAAATGAACAAAGTAGCCAACCGCTTGCCGCATAAGTCAGAATCAAAGCGGTAAAAACGATTTGCCCCGCTAAATCTAAAACTTTGTGGTCGGGCTTTTTGTGAATTGATGCGTTCATCATTCCGCCGACGAATAATGAAGTGACAATCGCAACAAAGATATAGCCGACAAACGCAAGAAACAATCTCGGTATTATTTTCGACAAGTTTTGTCCCTTCAAGTAACTACCAAATCCGACTACAAGTAAGGCTAAAGGAATAATTAGCGAAATTAGAATCCAGCTTAAGAAAATAAATATTTCCATATATTTGAATAAAAAAAGGGCAAATGGCTAGTAGATTCTAAACCATTTACCCTTGAAGTTTTTACCAAATTTATTAAACGTCCAGGTTTTTCACGTCGAGCGCGTTGTCTTCGATAAATTTGCGGCGCGGTTCGACTTGATCGCCCATTAAGACCGTAAAAATCGCGTCGGTTTCGATGGCGTCTTCGATGCGAACCTGCAAAAGCGTGCGTTTTTCCGGATCCATCGTCGTTTCCCAGAGCTGTTCCGGGTTCATTTCGCCGAGTCCTTTGTAACGCTGAATCGCAAGGTCTTTTTTCGCAACGCCCATCAGTTTTTCGAGCAGCTCTTCGCGCGTCGTGACTTCTTCGGCGCTTCCGTTCGTGCCTAAGGTAAACGGTGCCGGGAAATCCTTTTCGAGCGAAGCTTTCAGATCGACAGCTTTCTGGAATTCGACGTAGCTCGCCAGGTTCCAGTCAAACAAAATGATCTGACCGTTGTGCAAAGTGATTTCGATTTCCGAAAGCCCGTGTTCCTCGTCGCTTAAAAGCTCGGTTTTATAGCCGCCTGCGGCGATTATTCCTTCGACTTCAGCCATCAAATCTTCCTGTTCGAAAACCTTGCGGAGCTTAACGCCTTTTTTAGTTAAAACGCCGTTTTTGCCCGAAAACGCTTCGAGCAAAACTTTGAGCAGTTTTTCGTCGCTGTTGATTCGGCGCGCGAAACGAGCGAAATAGCGATTAAACTCTGTAACCTGCTCGAGGTTTTTAGTAATTTCGCGATTTTCGTATTTTTTATCCGTTAAAGTGGATTTTAATTCGATGTCGTTTGTCGCCTGCCGCATCATATAGCGAAGCATCGAAGCTTCGTCCTTGATGTACTCTTCTTTTTTACCGCGTTTGACTTTGAAAAGCGGCGGCTGAGCGATGTAAATATGACCGGCTTCGACCAGTTCGGGCATTTGACGATAAAAGAACGTCAGAAGCAATGTTCTGATGTGCGACCCGTCAACGTCTGCGTCCGTCATCAAAACCAGCTTGTGATATCGAAGTTTTTCCAGATCGAAATCGTCTTTGCCGATGCCGGTTCCTAAAGCCGTAATCAAAGCCTTGATTTCGCCGTGTCCGAGCATTTTATCGAAACGCGCTTTTTCAACGTTCAAAATCTTACCTTTGAGCGGCAAAACCGCTTGATTTTTTCTGTCGCGCCCCTGTTTCGCGGAACCGCCGGCGGAATCGCCTTCTACCAGGTAAAGCTCGGAAAGCGTCGGATCTTTTTCCTGGCAATCAGCGAGTTTTCCGGGCAAAGTCGAGCCGCCGAGAACGCTTTTACGCACGATTTCACGCGCCTTTCTCGCCGCTTCGCGCGCACGCGCCGCATCGACCGCTTTGCCGACGATTTTTTTCGCGACAATCGGGTTTTGCTCGAAATATTCGCCGAGTTTTTCGTTTAAGAAAGACTCGACCGGACCTTTAACCGGCGAATTCAACTTTCCTTTCGTTTGTCCTTCAAACTGAGGCTGCGGAATTTTCACCGAAATAATCGCGACCAGCCCTTCACGCACGTCGTCGCCGGAAAGCGCTGTTTTAAAGTTTTTCGTCAAGCCGGAGCTTTCCGCGTAAGCGTTAATCGTTCTGGTAATCGCGCCGCGAAAACCGGAAAGATGCGTTCCGCCGTCAACCGTGTTGATATTATTGGCAAACGAGAAAATCTTCTCATCGTAAGAATCGTTATACTGCATCGAAACTTCGATTGATAAATCGTCGGAAACAACCTCAAAATAAAGCGGTTCGTCATGAAGCGGCGATTTGTTTTTGTTTAAATGCTTAACGAATTCGGCGATTCCGCCTTTGTAATAAAACTCGTGCGATTTTTCGGTTTCCTCGCGCTCGTCCTTGATAAAAATGCGAATGCCTTTGTTTAGAAACGCCTTTTCGCGCAATCTTTCGCTCAGGCGGTCGAAGCTGTAAACCGTCGTTTCGAATATGCTTGCGTCGGGCTTAAACGTAACTTTTGTGCCGCGTTTCTGCGTTTTTCCGGTTTGTTTGAGCGGGGCGACCGGAATCCCGGCGCGAAACTCCATTTCGTGGGTTTTACCGTCGCGCCAAATTTCAAGTTTCAACCATTCCGACAAAAAGTTGACGCACGAAACGCCGACGCCGTGAAGTCCGCCGGAAACTTTGTAGGAATTTGAATCGAATTTGCCGCCGGCGTGAAGCACCGTCAAAACGACTTCCGCCGCCGAGCGTCCTTCCTGAGTGTGAATGTCGGTCGGGATTCCGCGTCCGTTATCAATAACCGTAATCGAATCGTCTATATGAATGGTGACCTCAATCGTGTCGCAGAATCCGGCGAGCGCTTCGTCAACCGAATTGTCAACGACTTCGTAAACGAGGTGATGAAGACCGATTTCGCTTGTCGAACCGATATACATCGCCGGACGTTTACGAACCGCGTCGCGTCCTTCTAAAACTGTGATTGAATCTGCACCGTAATCTGTTTTTGCTTTAGCCAATTTTGTTATTCCTCTATTTAAAATTTGGGGGTTGTAAGTAACCTCAAGTATAGCATTTTTTTATCGATTTAGATAGCGCGGAAAGGCAGTAAAAATCATAATTATAATGTTTTAACCGCGCCGTTTTCGATGGTAAAAATTTCGGCTCCGGCTCCGAATCTTTCGACGAAACTTTCCTTCGAAGTCGTAATGAAAGTTTGCGTTTTACCGCTTAAAAATTCGAGCAGCTGACCGATGCGCCGGTAATCGAGTTCGGCGTCGATATCGTCGAGCAGAAAAAGCGGGTATTCGTGATTTTGCAAATGATACACCGAAAGCGTCGCGAGCTGGATAATCAGCAAAGCGCTTCTCTGCTGACCGGATGACCCGTATTTGCGCAAATCGTGCCCGTCAAAAAGAATGTCCAGATCGTCGCGATGCGTCCCGATCAAAGAATGTCCCGAAGCCAGCTCCGCCTGAACGCGCAATTTCAGGCGTTCTTCCAAAAGCGCCGCGTAATCCGAAAGATCGCCTTTGCCTTCGAGCGTCGAAACGTATCGAATCGAAACTTCCTCTTTGCCGAAAAGCTTTTTCTCGAGCACTTCCTGCAAACGCTCGACATACCTGATTCGCGCTTTGTATATGCGCGCGGCAAGCGCGATCAGCTGTTCGTTCCATGGTTCGAGCAGCTCGGCTGTCTTTTCGACGGAAAAGCCGTTTTCCTGCGCCGATTGCAGCAGCGAATTTTTCTGGCGTATGACGCGGTTGTAGTCGGCGAGCGTCTGCACGAACGGCGGATAGATGGAAACGATTCCGCCGTCTAAGAATTTGCGCCGCGCTTCGGCGCCGCCGCGCACGATTTCCAGCTCATCCGAATTAAAAACGATTGTGTGCAGCTCGCCGAGATAGCGATGAATCGTTTCTTTTTTGTTGTTGATTGCTAAAGTTTTTGTATTTCCCTGCAAAGCGACTTGCATATTTCGGCGGATTTCGGCACTCTGTTGTATGGAACCCCGAACAATGGCGAGTTCCTCGCCAAATCGAATCGCTTCTTGAAGTCTGACAGTTTTAAATGACTTGGTCGTTGCAAGCAGGTAAATTGCTTCAAGCCAGTTGGTTTTTCCCTGTCCGTTTTCGCCGAAAATGATATTAAGGTTTTTTCCGCAATACAATTTTCCTTCTAAATTTCGGAAGTTTTGCGCGTCGAGCGATTCAAGCAACATACAATTATTTTAACATATTCGGAACGCGGATTATTCGCTTTGCCGATTTTCGGGAATAACAGTTTATTTAGCAATTTTCTTTTATTAAGAGCCAGGCAATTCACCGGCTCTCAGCTTAGCACCCAAACCACAAAATTAAATATTATGACCCTTCTGCGAGTATTAGCTTGTGTAATCTTCGTTTTTGCATTTTCAATGATTATTCTCGGGCAGAATAACAGAAAAACTGCAAAGAATTTCAGAGCCGTCACGATGACCGGAAAGACCGTCGAACTCAGTTCGTTAAAAGGCAAAGTCGTCGTTCTGACCTTCTGGACGACGCGCTGCCAGGTTTGCCACGAAGAGCTGCCGAAACTCAACCGTTTAGCCGATCAATACCGCGGGCAAAACGTAGTTTTCTTAGGCTTGACGACCGACAACGAAACAAAAGTCGAAAAATATCTGAAAAAGAATCGCTTTAATTATGAGATTCTGCCGAATACCTTCGGCGTTTTGCTGCAATACGCCGAAAACGACAACGGCAAAATCAATATGGGCTACCCGACGCATTTTCTCGTCAATCAAAAAGGCGAAATCGAGTTTAAAACCAGCGGTTTCGCAAAAACCGAAAAACTCAGTTCGGGCATCAGCAATCTTTTGTCGGCAAGATCGGCGCGCGCCGAATAAAGCATCTGAAAGTTAATTGTATTTAATCGGCGATTGTTCTTTTTACAAACAACCGTCGCCGATTTCCGGTTGCGGGTTGTAATTGCCCGAACTTTGCGATATATTTTTGGTTTCCGCCAAATGCGGAGAGATAGCATAATTGGTAATGCAGTAGTCTTGAAAACTACCGCCCTTACGGGCTTGCAGGTTCGAGTCCTGTTCTCTCCGCCACATTATTCAGGGATTTGCGCTTTCAGACGCAAATCCCTTTCTCATTTGCGATTAAAATCACGAAATTTTACGAAAATTATATTGATTTCCGAAACGGTTTTGATATAGCCTGTAGAAAATGAATGATTATTCATTCACCTGTTTTTCAAAAGTTAAATACAAATGCGCTATTTTTTTTATTTAACTTTTAGTTGAAGAAACTTTCCGTAACCCGTTTATGTCAAAACAAATCCGCTCAAATACCGTGACAACGGCGCGCGCCGCCGTCGCAGACAAACGCGAAGCGATTTTACGCGCCGCCGTAAAAGTTTTCGCGCGAAAAGGTTTTTTCAACTCCAAAGTCGCAGACATCGCCAAAGAAGCCGGAATCGCAGACGGCACGGTTTACCTGTACTTTAAGAGCAAAGACGAAATTCTTCACTCGGTTTTCGATCGCGCCATGGAGGAATTTATCTCCGAAGGCAAAAGCGAAATCGCCGACATCAGCGAGCCGGATGTAAAACTGCAAAGAATTGCGCAATTGCACCTCGAACGACTCAGCTCGGATCGCGATCTGGCGATTGTTTTTCAAGTCGAGCTGCGCGGCTCTACGAAATTTATGGAAGAGTTTTCCGGCGGCGGCTTTGCCGAATATCTCGATATAATCCGGCAAACCATCGCCGAGGGACAAAAAAAAGGCATTTTTCGCGAAGACTTAAAACCGATCGTCTGCGCCAAAATTCTCTACGGCGCGCTCGATGAAATGGTGACCAATTGGATCTTATCGAAAAAATCCTATCAATTAACGCCGATGGCGGACGAAGTTTTGAAGGTATTTTTTAACGGGACGAAGAAGTAGCGCGGCAGTTAAAAAAGTAATCAGTCGGCAAGTAAAATGGCAAGAGCGAGACAAAAAAACAGCGGTAAAACGGAGCAGCGGGCAATGCGCGGAAAATTGAAAGAATTTGATATGTAAAAGTAAAAAATTACTAAAGGTTTCCGGCAAACTGCCTGCCGCTCACTCTAAAATTTATGGCGAGCAAAGTGAGCGATCAAAATTCACAACCTACAGTCAAAACTCCGCAATCGAAACGGCGCGTGCCGCTTTTCGCCGAAGAACCTCAGACATTACCCGAATTGTTTACGTATTCAATCGAAAAACATCCGCGCGCGAATCTGCTCAATTACAAAAAAGACGGCGAATGGCAGCCGATTTCATCCGCTGAGATGCTTTCACGAATTGAAAATATCGCTCTCGGACTTTATTCGCTCGGTCTGCGCAAAAGCGAAAAAGCGGCGATTCTCGCAGCGAATTCGCCGGAATGGACTTTGACTGACGCGGCGTGTCAATTCGCAGGCTACGTCAATGTTCCGATTTACACGACGCTTGCGCCGGCTTCGGTCGAGTACATTATCAAAGATTCGGGCGCGCAAGTCTTTTTTCTGCAAAACGCCGAATGCCTCGAGAGGCTCAGGGAAAATCTTTACAGCTGCCCGACGTTAAAACAAATCGTCGTTTTCGATCCGGCTGGAATTAAAACCGAAAACACGATTTCGCTCGACGAGCTCGAAAAAGCAGGCGCAAAGATCAAAGCCGCCGAGCCCGGTTTAATCGCTGAACTGCAAAAAGCCGTTCAGCCGAACGATGTCGCGACGCTGATTTACACTTCCGGAACGACGGGCGAGCCGAAAGGCGTGATGCTTTCGCAGTCGAACATCGTTTCAAACGTGATTGACACGGGCGAGAAATACAAGTTCGACGAGCGCGACGTGCCGCTCTCGGTTTTGCCGCTTTCGCATATCTTCGAGCGTTCTGCGATGTATCTTTATATTTACAACGGGATGGGCGTTCATTACGCCGAATCGATCGAAAAAGCGGCGGACAATTTACAGGAAGTGCGACCGACGATTTTCGTCGGAGTGCCGCGAATATTCGAAAAGGTTTACGCCAAAGCGAAACTGAAAGCCGCGCAGACAAGCCCGACGAAAGAGAAAATTTTCGATTGGGCGATTGAAGTCGGCAAAGATTACGCTTTAAGAACAGAAAAAAGACGCCGGATTTCGTTTTTTCTCGGAGCGAAACACGCGGTTGCCGACCGCATAGTTTTTTCCAGGTTGCGCGCATTTTTCGGCGGGCGACTTCGTTTCTGCATCTGCGGCGGCGCGGCGCTCTCAGATGATATCTATTTGATTTTTAACGGCGCGGGCGTTTCGATTATGCAGGGCTACGGCTTGACGGAAACGTCGCCGGTCATCACGTCGAGCAATCCGTTCAGCGTGCGCCTCGGAGCGGTCGGCAAACCGATTCGAAACGTCGAGATACGCATTGCCGAAGACGGCGAGATCGAAACGATAGGACCAAACGTAATGCTCGGCTATTACAACAAGGAAAAAGCGACTCGCGACGCTTTTACCGCCGATGGATGGTTTAAAACCGGCGACATCGGAAGAATCGACGAAGACGGATTTTTGTATATAACCGACCGCAAAAAAGAACTTTTCAAAACCTCGGGCGGCAAATATATTGCGCCTTCACCGATCGAACAGGCGATAAAAATATCCCGCTTTGTTAATCAAGTCGTTCTCGTCGGCAACGAGCGCAAATTCCCTTCCGCGCTCGTCGTGCCGAATTTCGAGCAATTGTTTAATTACGCGAAGCTGAAAAACCTGGACTTAAAAACGCCGAAGGAATTTTGCGAAAGCGCGCTCATTCTTAATTTGATCGAACGCGAAGCGGCAAAGCTTACGGAAAATCTTTCGCAATACGAAAAGGTCAAAAAAATCGCGCTTCTCGAAAACGAATTAACCGTTGAAGGCGGCGAGCTGACGCCGACCTTAAAAGTTAAGCGACGCGTCGTAGACGAAAAATACAAACACGTCATAGATAAAATTTACGCCGACGCTGAAAAAGAAAAATCGTGAACAGATTTCTCCGTCCACGATTTTTCTTTTGAAAAGTTTTATTAAATTAATATAGAACTCTTGTTCCAAGTCCCTGCGTGACTGCCGTGACGCCGCCCCGCCCCGCGCCGATGGCTATTTCAAGAATAGTTTGCATGATGCTTTTCTTTGATTTATCCACTTCAACAATATCGTAAGGCTCGAGCATTATATCTTTCTGCGTGCCTTTTTGAATCAGGTCGTAATTTGCCGAAATAATCTGCCGGTCTTTCGAGTTCGGCTTCAAGCGATAAATTTTTATATCTTTGGTTTTAGCTTCGCGATTAGGACCGCCGACCATTGCCACCGCCTGATAAAGAGAAAGTCCGCCTTCTTTTAACAAAATGCCTGTCGGCTGACGAACTTCGCCGGTAACATAGACCGGCGCGGCTTTCTGCACGACTACCACATCACCCGGATTAATCACCGGGTTAGCTTCTACGAGACCTTGTCTCAGGCTGCTCAAACTGTACATCCGCGACGGAACATCCAGATTGCCGTTTTCCGCAATCCAATCCTTATCCAGCGCGTTATCTGAACAGATCGGCGGCTGCGTTCGAAAAACTTGGATCATTCCCCCGGCGTCTTCGGTCACGCCGCCGGAAAGCGAAAGCAGTTCCAGCAAAGTCGATTTCCGCGTCAATTCCACTTTCTGCGGCGTGCGAACTTCGCCGTAGATAACTGCCGGCGGACGGCTTTTTCTTTCCGTAATGCGAACGCTGACCAGCGGGCTGCGCAGATACTTGGACAAAAGTTTTGTCACATCGGCGCGCAGCTCGCGTTCCGAACGACATTTCGCCATGATCGGCTGATCGAAAAACGGCACTTCGATTTTTCCGTCTTCGTCAATCGTCGCCGTAAAATCAAATTGTTCTTCGCCGAGAACTTTTCCGGTAATTACATCGCCCGGTCCGACCAGATACGCTTCGGGTTTGGACACAGACGGTACTTCCTGTCCGAACGAAATTCCGCACAAAACAAGCGCAATCGTAAAAACCGATAAAACCTTTAACTTCATTATATAAAAACCTCGGGGTAGAATTTTCCTTGATAAGAATAGCTTACAAACGCCTTTGATTCAACTTTTAACCGGTTCGGTTGTCCGTAATTAACGCTTTAAATAAACTGAAGCAAGGACTTTATAGATTGACAGTTGTGTATTTTACAAGTTAATTTCAAACTTGTATCGACAAACAAGTAAAACCTGGATCAGTGGAAAACAACAATCAGCTGGAAGAAAAAATGTGGTTTTTGCGGCGTCCTACGCAATTTTTAGCGGACGTCGCGATACTTTGCTGCGCGTTTTTCGCCGCTTACCTTTTCCGTTTCGATTTTTCGCTCGACGAATATTATTTTAATAACGCGCTGAATCAACTGCCGTTTGTCGTGTTCGTTCAGTTCGCTTCGCTTTTCCTGGTCGGCGCGTATTCGATTATCTGGCGCTACGTCAGCCTCGAAGATATCAAGGCATTTTTAAAAGCCGCTTTGATTTCCGGCGTCGTGCTGGTTTTAGTGAGGCTTTTGCTTACGCCCGAGCAATTTCTGCGCTGGCAGGTTCCGCTTTCGATTATTTTGATGGACACAGGGCTCGCGTTTGCGGGCTTGCTCGGGCTCCGCGTGCTTCGCCGTTTCGTTTACGAATTCGCCGAAAAACAAACCGTTTACAGCTCGAAACGTCGCGCCAAACGAAAAGCCACTTTGCTGGTCGGCGCGGGCAGAATCGGAGCAGCGCTCGCAAAAGAAATGGTC
Organism: Acidobacteriota bacterium; assembly: GCA_025463125.1. GTDB lineage: Bacteria > Acidobacteriota > Blastocatellia > Pyrinomonadales > Pyrinomonadaceae > SXVE01. The sequence goes on from JAOAPX010000194.1 coordinate 10,381, forward strand.
GGGCGAGCCGACGCCGAGCTCGACGTCAAAGGTTTTGTCGATGACGACCGCCGCAAAAAGGGCGGAAGCGTCGGCGGCGTAAAAGTTTTAGGCGCGACCGATGATTTGGCGCGGCTCGTTGACGAGCTGAATATCGAAGAAGTCGTCATCGCCATCGACCAGGCGCAGGGCAAAAAAATTCGTCATATCCTGGACGTTTGCCGCGCCATCCCGGTCAAAGCCAAGATCGTTCCGAGCCTTAACGAAATCGCGCACGGTCGCGTGTCGGTCAGCCGCATTCGCGACGTCCAGATCGAAGATCTTTTAGGGCGCGAACCCGTTGAGCTCGACAATCAAAATCTGCACGAATTTTTAAGCGGCAAAGTTGTTCTGATAACCGGCGCGGGCGGTTCGATCGGTTCCGAGCTCGTTCGACAGGTCGGCAATTACCAGCCCGAACAAATTATTTTAGTCGAAAGATCCGAATTCGCTTTGTTTCAGATCGAACGCGAGCTCGCGCGCGATTTTTCCGATGTCAATTATGTGCCGCTTATCGCTGACATCGGCGACGAAGCGAGAATGCGCGAAATTTTCGAAGAATTTCGACCGGAAGTTATTTTTCACGCCGCGGCGCACAAACACGTTCCGCTAATGGAAACCAACTGCACAGAGGCGATAAAAAACAACGTTTTAGCGACAAAATTAATCGGCGAGCTGGCGGGCGCATACGGAACGAAAAATTTTGTTTTAATTTCGACCGATAAAGCCGTAAACCCGACGAGCGTGATGGGCGCTTCAAAACGCATCTCCGAGATCGTTCTGCAAAGCTTAAATCAAATTTACGCGACGAATTACATGGCTGTGCGCTTCGGCAACGTGCTCGGCTCAGCCGGTTCGGTCGTTCCGATTTTCAGCGAACAGATTCGCAAAGGCGAAGCCATTACCGTCACAAGCCCGGAAATGACCCGTTATTTTATGACGATTCCCGAAGCGTCCCAACTGGTTATGCAGGCGGGCGCGCTCGGATCGGGCGGCGAAATCTTCATCCTGAATATGGGCGAGCCGGTGAAGATTTTAGATTTGGCTGAAGATATGATTCGCCTGTCCGGCTTGAAGCCTTATGAAGACATAGACATTGTTTTTACGGGCATTCGAAAAGGCGAAAAGCTTTACGAAGAACTCGAAATTACCGGCGAAGACCTTTTAAGAACGCGGCACCCGAAAATCTATATCGGCAAAATTGCAACCTACGAAACTGAACAGGTCGCGCAGATCGTTCAGCAATTCCGCCAAGCCGTCGGCGAAAACGACGAAGCGAAAATTCGTTCTTTGTTTAATAAATTTCTGCCCGAAGCGAAAATAACCGAAAAGGAAAAATCACAAGCCGGACAAGCTGTAAAACAGGAAAAGTTTTTTGCGCATACGCCGAATCTGGGCTTAGCCGAAAAATAATCAAACTGAAGGCTGAACCGAAAACAATTTCAATCGAAATCGCAAAGCAATTGCGATTTTTTTGTTTGTCGAGCCTGCGCGAAAAGATTTCCAGAACCGAGTTTTTTCTCAAAGCGGATTCTTCGTTTTTTTTAATTGCTTAAATAAAACTTTTTAACGCGCCCTTGATTACGCCGAAAGTTTTATGGAAAAATCCGGTTTTAGTGTGATTTAATAAGAAGCATATGAATATTTTAGTTACGGGCGGTGCCGGGTATATAGGAAGTGTTGTCGTCGAGGAATGTTTGCGTGACGGACATAAAACTTTTGTTTACGACAACTTGGTCAAAGGTCACAGGGAAAATGTAGCCGAAGAAGCCGTTTTTATCGAAGGGGATTTGCTCGATGGAAATTTACTCGGGAAAGTTTTCCGCGAAAATGAAATCGAAGCCGTAATTCATATGGCGGCTTATTCACTGGTCGGAGAATCGGTCGGAAATCCGGCGAAATATTATCAGAATAACGTCGTTGCCGGTTTGTCTCTGCTCGACGCGATGCGCGATTGCGAGATCAAAAAAATCGTTTTTTCTTCGACCGCGGCGGTTTACGGCGAACCGGAAAAACAGCCGGTTGAAGAAAGCGATCGACTTGCTCCGACCAATCCTTACGGCGAAACAAAACTCGCTTTTGAACACGCTTTGCGGTGGTATGAAAACGCTTACGGGCTTCATTACGCCAGTCTTCGATACTTTAACGCGGCGGGCGCGAGCGAAAAATGCGGCGAGCTGCACGATCCGGAAACTCATCTGATTCCGCTGGTTTTACAGGCGGCGATCGGAAAACGCTCGCACGTCGAAATCTACGGCGAAGATTACCCGACGCGCGACGGAACCTGCGTTCGCGATTACATACACGTTATCGATCTGGCGCGCGCGCATATTCTCGCGCTCAAAATTCTCGATGAAAAAAGCGCGATTTACAATCTCGGATGCGGCGGAGCCGGTTATACCGTGCGCGAAGTAATTGATGTCGCGACAGAAGTTACGGGTTTGGAGATTCCAGTCCGCGTTGCCGACCGCAGAGCCGGCGACCCGGCGGTTTTGATCGCGGGCTCCGATAAAATTAAAAACGATCTCGGATGGAATCCGGAATTTCAGGATTTGCGCCTGATTATTGAATCAGCCTGGAAATGGCTGAGAAATCATATGAAAAAAGAAGAAGCTAAAAGCAAGGTTTCTTAACCGTCAGGCTTTTTTCGCATAAAAATAGAAAAGAACAGTCGTGTTTCTCTTTTGATTAAAACACGACTGTTCTTTTCTATTTTTTATTTTCGGGGAATTTCCCTATGTTGCCGGGAGTTTTCTTTAGACGTATAAACCGGATTCCCGGTTATGAAATGTTATGCTACATAAATATTAGTTTTATTTCGCGCCAATGTTTTATTTTCGTTCACAAACCTTTTTTTTTGCAGTGGCTCTCCGCCACACTCAGACCGTTTTTTTCCATATTGCTTTTACGTAACTCCCTGATTTACGCAGAAATAATAAACATTTAAATTAAAAGCTGGAATTAGAGGGTTTTGGCACGGAATTTGATCATTCTGTGTGTAAGATAAAGCTAATAAAATTTTTGCCTTAAAATAATGCTTTAAATTAATACTAGTTGTGCATTTAGTATTTTATATGTGTGCACAATCTTTGAAACCGGAGAACATTGAATGATTGACAAAGAAAGTAATCAAATTAACACATCTGTTTCGGCAGATTTAATTTGCCTTTCACATTTGCGCTGGGATTTCGTTTACCAGCGACCGCAGCATCTTCTAAGCCGCTTTGCCCGCACATCACGCGTTTTCTTTTACGAAGAACCGATTTTTTCGGATGAACCGACGCGTCTCGACATCAGCCGGAGAGAAGATAATTTATACGTTGTAGTTCCGCGCATTTCGCATTCGGACAGAGATAATGGCGACGTAAACGCTATTCAGCGCGAGCTGCTTGCCAAACTAATCGACGCTGAATCCGTAAAAAATTACGTTTTATGGTTTTATACGCCGATGGCGATGCCTTTCGCCGATCAGCTGAAACCGCTTGCAACCGTTTTTGATTGTATGGACGAATTATCCGCTTTCAAATTCGCGCCGCCCGACCTGATTGAAAACGAGCGTTTACTGCTGGAAAAAGCCGACGTCGTGTTTACCGGCGGTCAGAGCATCTACGAAGCGAAACGCGATCGACATCATAATATTCACGCGTTTCCTTCGAGCATCGACACGAAACACTTTAATCAGGCGCGCAATATTACCGAAGAACAGCCCGATCAGGCTTCGATTCCGCATCCGCGTCTTGGTTTCTGCGGCGTTATAGACGAGCGAATGGACATCGAAATGCTCGGAAAAATGGCTGAGCTTCGTCCGGAATGGCAGTTTGTAATGATCGGTCCGGTCGTCAAAATTAGCGACGAGGATTTGCCGCGCGGCAGTAATATTCATTATCTCGGCGGCAAGGATTACAAAGAATTGCCCGCATACATTGCCGGGTGGGACGTCGCGATAATGCCTTTTGCGATGAATGAATCGACAAAATACATTAGCCCGACGAAAACGCCGGAATATTTAGCCGCGGGAAAACCGGTCGTTTCGACGCCGATTCGCGATGTCGTCAGACCGTACGGAGATTTAGGATTAGTGCATATTGCCGCAACCGCCGAAGAGGTTATCGAAGCTTGCGAAAAAGCGCTCAGAGAGCCATTGTCTGATAGAGTACAGAAAGCCGATGAGTTTTTATCTTATAATTCATGGGATATTACATTTACGAAAATGAAAGGCTTGATTGATGAAGCTGTTGCCAAATCAAACAAAGCGGCTGTGGGCGCTGTTTGATTGATTGAAATAAAGATTAACGATAAAAGGGGAATTAAAAAATGTTTGATTATTTAATAGTAGGAGCGGGTTTCGCCGGAAGTGTGCTGGCGGAAAGATTGGCGAACGGATCTGGAAAAAAGGTTCTGATTTGCGACAAGCGACCGCATATCGCCGGAAACGCGTATGACTACTACAACGACGAAGGAATTTTAATACACAAGTACGGACCGCATATTTTTCATACCAATTCGAAAGATGTTTTCGATTACCTTTCGCGATTTACCGAATGGCGCGAGTATCAGCACAGAGTTCTCGCATCGGTCGACGGAATGCTGGTTCCGATGCCGATCAATCTCGACACAATCAACAAACTTTACGGATTAAAACTTACCGCGTTCGAAGTTGAAGATTTTTTAGCATCGCTGGCTGAGAAAAAAGATCAAATCAAAACTTCGGAAGACGTAGTGGTATCGAAAGTCGGGCGCGAACTTTACGAAAAGTTCTTTCGAAATTACACGCGCAAACAATGGGGACTCGACCCGTCGGAACTAGACGCATCGGTAACGGCGCGCGTCCCGACCAGAACCAATCGCGACGACCGGTATTTTACGGATTCGTATCAGGCAATGCCGAAACACGGGTTTACTCGTATGTTTGAAAATATGCTCGACAATCCGAATATCAAGATTATGCTCAATTGCGATTACCGCGAAATCGCCAACGATATTCCTTACCGCGAAATGGTTTACACCGGACCTGTTGACTCGTTTTTCAATTATCGCCACGGGAAATTGCCGTACCGCTCGCTTGAATTCAAACATGAAACGCACGATACGGAACAATTCCAAACCGCGCCGGTTGTAAATTATCCGAACGAGCACGCATATACGCGCGTCACGGAATTCAAATATTTGACCGGGCAGGAACACAAAAAAACCAGTATCGTGTATGAATATCCGCAAGCCGAAGGCGATCCGTATTACCCGATTCCGCGACCGGAAAACTCGGAATTGTATGCGAAATACAAAGCGCTCGCAGACGGACGACCCGACGTGCATTTCGTCGGACGCCTGGCAACATATAAATATTACAATATGGACCAGATCGTCGCGCAGGCTCTGACGGTTTACGGCAAAATCGTCGGCAAAAAACGCCAGGAAGCAGCCGTCACGACCAACAACGGCAACGGGAAACTGTCCTCGAAAATCCAGGTTAACGGCAGCGCCGTGATGGTTAAATAAAATAATAAACACAAAATGCAGCAAAAAATAAGGCGGGTTATCTACCCGCCTTATTTTTTTAATGGTATATTTTTCACATCAAATAAGTATTTTTGAGGAGAAAAGTTTGAGCGATCTTATTCGTTTTGGAGTCAGCATTGATCAGGATTTACTGGAAAATTACGACCGTTTAATTGCCGAACGGGGTTACGCGACGCGTTCCGAAGCTTTGCGCGATCTGATTCGCGACACTTTAATTCAACAGAAGATAGAGATTCAGCCCGACATCGAAGTGCTCGGCAGTTTAACGCTCGTTTACGACCATCACGCCAGAAATCTGTCGCAGGAAATGGGCTCTCTCCAACACGACTTTCATAATATAATTTTGTCGGTTATGCACCTGCACGTAAGCCACGACGATTGTATGGAAATCCTCGCGCTGCGCGGAAACGCCTCGGAAATCGTCAGGCTGGCAAACGGTCTTTTGAGTTTAAAAGGAATCAAAAACGGAAAATTGTTTCTTACGATGGCTTCGTCGAGCATTACAAGTTCAAATTAACTCGAAACGAGTTTTCTCATTTTTCCAATATTTTTCCAATGTTTTTCCAATGTTTTTCATCGAGCCGTGTTACGTTTATTAATTTCGTGTTACGCTTATAAAAATATCAATCTGTATTTTCTATATTTTCTGTATTTAATGATTTTTATTTGCATTAATATACTTCCCGGAAATGAATTATGAATAAGTTGTATCCGTTATCAAAATACTTTTTAACAGCTCGTTACCAGGCAATTTTTACATTAATTTTTACTTTATTAATATCACTGAATCTAACCGCATTCGCCCAAAACACGCGCACTTTTTCCGGCACGGTTTTAACGCAGCAATTCGAGCTTGTGCCGAACGTCAGCGTTGAAATTGAAACTTTCGACGGAAAAATCTCCGCCGTCACGGATAAGGCAGGAGCTTTTTCATTAAAAGTTCCGGCTGAAGCGCTATCGGTCAAGTTTTCCGGCAATAATATCGAACCGTTTACGCGCATTTTTTCCGCAACCGACAAAATCGAAAATCTACAGATAAAGGTGGCTTTCGTCGTTCCGCCGATCAGCGAATCCGTTGTCATCGAAGACGACGCGCTGACGCCCGACATCGAGCGCCGCAACGAATCGGTTTACAACAACACGCTTTTCGGGCGCGACGATCAATTGATACAAACCTTGAACGCCGGAATTAATGCCGGTCAGCACGAAGGCGGAGGAAAATCCCTGGAAATCCGTCGCTTCGGTTTTAATACCGATCACGGCGGAGTTAACGGCGGCGTAAAGATTCTGGTTGACAACGTTCAGCAAAATCAGGGAACGCAGGGACACGGGCAAGGTTATCTGGGAGCGTTAAAATCGCTTTCGCCCGAGCTTGTCGAAAACGTTTCCATTATCAACGGACCTTTTTCAGCCGCTTACGGCGATTTTTCCGGTCTCGGCGTCGTGCAGATTCGCCAGCGCGAAAGCTTGCCGAATCGTTTTACGGCGCGAATTCAAGGCGGAAGTTTCAACACGATTCGGGGCTTTTTCGCTTACAGCCCTAAAATTGAAAAGATTGACGCTTTTATCGCTTACGAGCCGAGCTACACCGACGGACCTTTCGAAAGCCGTCTGCGCTACCGCCGCGATAACGTCACGGGAAACGCGACTTATAAATTCAGCGACAAACAATCGTTCGGCGTAAAGCTGAATTTCGGGCGCAACAGCTTTTTTTCTTCCGGGCAGATTCCGCTCGATTTAGTCGAAAAAGGCGAACTCGACCGTTTCGGCTACATTGACCCGGAAAACGGCGGCGCGGTCAGCGCGGGAACGATCGGAACTTATTACCGAAAGGAATTGGCTTCGGGCGCGACGTTCAAAGCCGACGCTTTTCTTTCGCGCTCTTTATTTGATCTGTTTTCGAATTTTACTTTCTTTGCAGCCGACCCGCTTTACGGCGATGAAATTCAGCAGCATGATTCGAGGCTCCAGGAAGGCGCAAACCTGCAATATCTTCAGCCGTATAAATTCCTCGGCGGGCAATCGCTTTTGACCGCGGGCGGAAACGCGCATTTCAATCAAATCAACGTCGGGCTTTATCCTTCGACCGATCGCAACCCGAACCGCAAATTCCTGCCGGAAAACATCGACAATCCCGGCGTTCTTTACACGAAAGCCGACGCAAACGTAAATAATTACGCGGCTTACGCGCAAAATTCGTCGAGCTTTTTTAACGGTCATCTGCGCATAGATTTAGGCTTGCGGTACGATTATTTCACTTTCGATGTCGAAGGATTCGAGCTCGGCGGCGTTTCGGAGACGGGCGGTTTGTGCAACAGCGATTTTGTAAATCCGGTTGCGGAAAACAATCCGTGCGCGCTGATTCTGAACGGGAAAGAAGGCGCCGGGCGGTTTCAGCCGAAAGCCGCCGTCGCTCTTTCGCCGTTTGAAACTTTCCCGATGTCGTTTTACGTCAACTACGGTCGAGGGATTTCCTCGCAGGACGCGCGCGGCGTTGTCAGAAATCCGGACGCTCCGAAAATTTCCGCGACGGATTTTTATCAAGCCGGAACGAGTTATAATTCCCGGCGCTTTTCAGCCGTTTTCAGCTCGTTTTTGATTGACCGCTCGAACGAGCAGGTTTACATCCCGGATGACGGCAGCATCGAATTTGCCGGGCGCACGCGCTCATACGGCGTCGAGCTGAGAAATTCGATTCGTTTTAACCGCTATTTGAGTTTTAACGGCGGCTTAACGCAGGTTATCAAAGCTTTTTATCCGGGCGAATTCACCGAAACCGACAATTCCCGGCGGCGCGTTATCATTGACAGCGCGCCGAAAACCGTCGCTAACGGAAGCGTCGTTTTATCGGAAATGCGCGGCTTTAATTCTTCTCTAAACTGGCGTCATATTTCGAATTATCGCCTTGACGGCGAAAACGAACGCATCAAAGCTTCGGGTCACGACGTCGTCGATTTCAGCTTATCGAAACGCCTGAAAAAATGGGTCGAACTGAATTTTTCGATTGATAACCTTTTCAACAAACGCTACTACGAAACGCAAAACTATTTTGAATCGAGAGTTTCGCCGAACGCCGACATCGCTGAAAGAATCCACGCGACGCCCGGCTACCCGTTTACGGTCAACGTCGGTTTAACCTTTAGACTCGGCTCGAAAGAATAAAGAACGGCTGCTGATAAATATAAACAAATACAATTTAAAATCCGTTTTTTGTTTGTGTTATTTTGCGTATATCTATGGTTAAATTTTCTTATGACGCAACCGAAACAAATTAAAAATCGAATTTCTAAAAAAGCCGCCAGTTTTACCGAATCGGTCATTCGCGAAATGACGCGCGAAGCGATGAAATACGGCGCGGTCAATCTCGGACAGGGTTTCCCGGATTTTGCCGCGCCAGAAGATATAAAGCGCAAAGCGATGGAAGCGATTGCCGAAGATTACAATCAATACGCGATAACCTGGGGCGTGAAAAGTTTTCGCGATGCGATCGCGGCGAAAACAAAACGGTTTTTAGGCTTGGACGTCGATCCGGAAACAGAGATTACGGTCACGTGCGGCTCGACCGAAGGAATGATTGCGGGAATGCTGGCGACGGTTGACGCGGGCGAAGAAGTTATCGTGTTCGAGCCGTTTTACGAAAACTACGCGCCGGACGCGATTCTTTCCGACGCGAAACCCGTTCACGTTCCGCTTTACAGCAGCGAAAACGGCTGGCATTTCGAAAAAGACGAGCTGCGAGCCGCTTTTAACGAAAAAACAAAGGCAATAATCGTCTGCACTCCGAACAATCCGACCGGAAAAGTCTTTTCGCGCGAAGAACTCGAATACATCGCGGAGCTGTGCAAGGAATTCGAGGTTATATGTTTTACGGACGAAATTTACGAGCACATCATTTACGATTTCGGCTTGACGAATAATGAAAACCAAAAATCCGGAGACCGAAAACCCGTCCATATTTCGATGGCGCAGATCGAAGGAATGCGCGAGCGGACGGTTATCGTTAATTCTTTGTCGAAAACTTATTCGGTGACGGGCTGGCGCGTCGGTTACGTCATCGCGCCGCCGGATATTACAAACGCGATTCGCAAAGTTCACGATTTTTTAACCGTCGGCGCGGCTAATCCTTTGCAGCACGCCGGAGCGTACGCGCTGAGTTTGCCGGAAAGCTATTACGCCGGGCTGCAAAAAGAATATCAGTCAAAGCGCGATTACATCGTTCCCGTTTTGCGGAAAGCGGGCTTGAAATGCGGGATGCCCGAAGGCGCGTATTACGTGATGACGGATATTTCCGATTTCGGTTTTGCCGACGACGTCGAATTTACAAAATTCTTAATCCGGGAAATCGGAGTCGCGGTCGTTCCCGGCTCTTCGTTTTATCACGATAAAAGTTTGGGCTCGCAGAAAGTCAGGTTTTGTTTTTGCAAAAAGAACGAAACGCTCGAAGCGGCGGCTGAAAGGCTGGAAAAACTAAAATCGAAAATTTAAACTCTTCCGGGAAAGATAACAAACGCAGAAATCAAAGAAAACAGATAAAAAAAGAACCCGCCACTTTGCGAACCGGCGGGTTCTTTTTTCTTTTTATATTGTTACGGAAAACTATCTTTTGTTTGCGGTGCCGGAGTCGGTTGTCGCTTGATTAGTCATCGAATCGCCGGCTGAAACTTTCAGGTTATTGACGACGCTTTTCTTTCCTTCGATACCGTTGGCAACTTGTCCGGCTTTTGCTTTTTGTGCCGCGGTAGCAACTGTTCCGTTGAGCGTAATAACCTCATTGTTTACGTCAACGTTAATGGTTGATTCGCGCAAATCATCGGTTGTCATTAAAGCTGCGCGGGTTTTCGTCCAGAGCCAGCCGTCGTTCATGCCCGAACCGACATTTCCCCCGGTTCTTTTAGCTTCTTCAGACCAGCGGTCTTTATCTCTGTCGTATTCAGCTCTTGTGATGTTGGCATTGTAATTCGCACTGCTGTTTGAATTCAATCTGCCGGTTTCCATATTGTTTGTATTGGTTACAACAATAGTGCTGTTAGCGTTGCTGCTGGCAGCCACGTTCGTGTTTACTCTGGCGTTCGTGCTTGTGTTGGTGTTGGTGTTGGTAGCCGTTGAGCAACCGATCGAAGCTGCCGCTAAAACGGCTGTCAGCGAAAATAAAGTAATTTTTTTCATATTGATCCCTCAGTTCGAATAAAATTCAAGTTAAAGTAAAAAACTTTAATGGCTATCGTAGTACATTTTAGACGCTTTTGGCAACGTAAATTTCTAGCTTTTAATATTCTAAACATTTATTTTTACTCGGTTAAGCAACTTTTTTCGACTTGTCTGCAACTGTAAATTTAAATTCTTCGTAATCACGATTAAGAAAAAGCGAAACTTATTTAAGAAAAAGTCATAACAATGACGGAACAATACGGAGGTTTTTTTATGCTACGTAAATTATCTGCTTTTATTTTACTATCGACTTCGGTCGGCGCTGTCGCTTACGCGCAGCAAACTGCTGAATCTCACCCCTTTCCGGAAAGAGCCATCCAGCGCTTCTTTTACAGCGCTTCCGAAAACGGAAGTTATCTCGGCGTTCAAACGCAGGAAGTCACGAAAGAAAATTTCTCGCGTTTCGGTTTGCGCCAGGTGCGCGGCGTAGCGGTGGAAAAGGTTTTGGAAAATTCGCCGGCGGCTCAAGCCGGACTGCAACCAAATGATGTTATCGTTCGTTTTAACGGCGAAGAAGTAACCGGCACCAGAAAATTAACCCGTTTGATTTCCGAGGTCGCGCCCGATCATCAGGCGAGATTGACGATTTCGCGCGGCGGAAACGAACGTGAAATAACCGTTACGATCGGAAAACGCGAATTGCCGAAGATGCAAACCGCGGGCGGAACGCTGAGAGATTTGGAAAGTTTACAAAACATTCCCGATATACCGAGTTTTCCGGGAGTTATAGTGCCACCCGCGCCCGGCGCGCCCGAGCGACCTGGCGAGCCGCAAGTCTTTGTTTTTCCGGGACAAGCGAGCCGACAGATCGGCGTCGGCGTTTCGCCTTTGACGAAACAGCTCGGCGAATATTTCGGCGCGGCTGAAGGACAGGGACTTTTAATTAATAACGTTCGCGAAAATTCACCGGCAGCAAAAGCCGGATTAAAAGCCGGTGACGTTATCGTCCAAATCGACGGCAAAGACGTTAAAGGAAACCTGGATTTAATCCGAACGCTCAACGAGAAAAAAGACGGAGATGTCAGCTTAACGATTATTCGCGACCGAAACCGGCAGACGATTCGCGTTACGCCCGAATCGGTCAAAAGCGAAACATTAAATTTCGAAAATCATTTTGATAAAATCGGCGAAAACATTTTGCCGCTGAAACTTAAAGTAAAGCCGGGAGCGCCGGTTGCGCCCGCGCCGCCCGTGTTTTTTGCGCCGGACGTTTTGTAGTTCGGTTGAATTTTCAGATTAATAAAGGGCGGCTTCGGTGCCGTCTTTTATTTTGCACGGGTTACGATTTTTAGCGAACCGCAAGAATACAGCCCGCGAATTTGAGTCGAAAAATCGAGCTTCGAGCGATTTCAGGCGATCTCTTCACCGCGTTTTTTCAGCATTCTGCGCCACAATTCGCGATATGAAGTAAAACGCGAAACCAGCGTATTAAAATAATATCTTTGCGCGTAAGACAAATTTCGGTCGTCGGCAATACGCTTTAAATTCGATTCGAGACGGGCGCGAGCTTCGAGCGGCGGACGCTTTACGCCGTTATTAAAATAGATATCAAAATCAATTTTCAACTTGCGGATTTCTTCTTCGATACGCGCGAGCTGCTGATCGATCTGCGCCGTTTCTTCGAGTTTCGTGTGGGTTTGCCGATACAGTTTGTTGCCTATAATTGCCATTTTTTTTTATTTTCAAGCCTGGTTGTGTGAGAATTGCTCTCTCATTTAATAAAAACTTGTAAACCGGGGGATATTCCGCTTTTTTATCTTTTTTCGAGTAGAATGCTTTTATGAACAATGATTCGGCTTTGAATCAAAACGAAATTTTACGACTTTTGCCGTCGGTCGACGCGATAACGCGCTCTCCGCTCGCCGAAACAATCGCCCTTGAAGCGGGCGCTAATTTTTTAACGAAAATGGCGCGAAGCGTTTCCAAAGCGCTGCGGCAGGAAATTCTGGAAAAAGCCGACAGCGAGAAATATTCGCGGGAAATATTACTGAACAAAGCCGAACAGAAACTCGAACATATCTGGAATAAAGAGAAAAGCGCCCGATTGCAGAGAGTTATAAACGCGACGGGCGTAGTAATTCATACAAATCTGGGTCGCGCCCCGTTGTCGGAAAAAGCCCGGAAAGCTTTGGCTGAAGAAGCCGCCGGATATTGCACGCTCGAATACGATCTCGAAACCGGAAAACGCGGAAAACGCGGCGCGAGCGCCGAAAAATTGCTTGCCGAGCTGACCGGCGCGGAAAGCGCTCTGATAGTTAACAATTGCGCAGCCGCAGCTTTTTTGGTTTTGACGGTTTTAGCTTCGGGCGGCGAAGTTATTGTTTCGCGCGGCGAGCTCGTCGAGATCGGCGGCGATTTTCGCGTGCCCGACGTGATGACGCAATCTGGCGCGATTTTGAAAGAAGTCGGGACGACAAATCGCACGAAGCTTTCCGATTACGAAACTGCGATCGGCGAAAACACGCGACTTATCTTAAGAGTTCACCCGTCGAATTATCGAATCGTCGGCTTTACGGCGACTCCGGCTTTGAGCGAGCTTGCCGACGCGGCTCATCGAAACAACATTTTGCTTTATGAAGACGCAGGCTCGGGCGCGCTTTTTGATTTGAGCGAATACGGCTTGACGGACGAACCGGTTATCTCGCGCTCAATCTCTGCGGGCGCCGATGTCGTCACGTTCAGCGGCGACAAACTTATCGGCGGCGTGCAGTCGGGATTGATCGTCGGGCGAGGCGACGCAATCGAAAAAATCAGAAAACATCCGCTGTATCGGGCGCTTCGAGTTGATAAATTGATTTACGCCGCGCTCGAAGCCACGCTCGAAGCTTTTCGCCGCGAAACGGCTGTGCAGGAAATCCCCGTGCTGAAAATGCTTTCGCTGACAAATGAGCAGCTCGTTTCCAGGATCGAAAATTTTGTCGGAAAATTACGCGAAACGTCGGGCGAAAACGATGATTTGCAATACGATGTTATCCGGGGAAATTCCGTCGTCGGCGGCGGTTCCGCGCCGGACGCGCAGCCGGTTACAACGCTTCTCACACTGAAACACGCGCGCCTGTCTGCAAGCCGTTTAGAACAAACGCTGCGCTTATCGCGCCCGCCGGTTATAACGAGAATTCTGGAAGACAGAGTCGCGATTGATCTGCGAACCGTTTCGGAAATTGAAGAGACGCAGCTTCTGGAAATTTTAGAAAAAATAAAATAACTGCTTTTTCTCAAAATAACTGCTCTTTACTTTGAGAAAGCACAAAAAAGACAAGATAAAGAAAAAGAGACGGAACACGAATTCGGACGAATTTCAAACAAAGTTTCACTTTATGTCGGTTCTAATAATTCTTATTATTTAGATTTATTTGCACCGACGCGCAAAATTTCCGCGCGAATCCGTGTTCACTTTTATAAAACTTTACCCGTTTTTTTGCGCGAAATCCCGCATAAACTCGACGAGTTTTTCGACGCCCGCGCGCGGAAAGGCGTTATAAATCGAAGCGCGAATGCCGCCGATCATTCTATGTCCTTTCAATCCGTCTAAACCTTCCGCTTCGGCTTCACGGCAGAATTTATTTTCCAGTTCTTCCGATAACAAGCGAAATGTCACGTTTATCGCCGAGCGAGCCGGTTTGGCGGCGTGTCCGCGATAAAAACCGTCGCTTGAAT
>JAOAPX010000031.1 GCA_025463125.1 Acidobacteriota bacterium
AATTACTGTTTTTTAACACGCTCGAAACGTTTTCCAGCCACCTGACCGGACTACTTCCAAATATCAAATAAAATGTTAATCTGATATTTACTCGAAAAGATTAAGGTAGAGAAAGCCGTGAACATGCAGAAGATTTCAGATGGGTCTGATAAAATAATTAATTACCGACCTCGCCTCGCATAAATTCTTTACCGCCTTCCCGGATGACCGGTTTGGATGTTTACGGATGTTTACGGATGTTTACGGATACCATTTAAGCTAAATAACCAAACCCGACGGGTTTACACAGACAGCTCTTTTTTTAGAGCTTGTTTTATTATTACAAAGTGCTTAATACATTAATAATTTAATAAATTCGAGCTTTTAACCGAAGCCGCGATTGTATTAAATATCACTTTTAATATTGCTTTAGATGTTTTAGGTTATCAGACCCGTTTTATCTGAAATCTCTGCATCAGAACTTTCTAAATCCGGTTAATAATGTTTTCCAACTCTCAACCTTGGTTTAAGTTTTCCATTAGCCATTTCCAATCCTTTTCCGTATATGTATCCTGCAAACTCATTATAAAGTCATTCTGATCTTTACTCATATAGCTCTTAAAGGCTTCTAGCGTTGATTTCCTGCCCTCTTTCGTTAACGACTCAGGGGTTACCATAGGTTCCGATATTTCGAGGGCTGTATTCGCGTTTTTTTGATTTAAATTTTGAATCGGTTTTTGAGGCAACGGTTTTTCGATTAAACGGCGGCGGAGATGTTCGGCTAAGAATGCTGGAACATTTGAGACAGATTTTGTACGAGCTGCGGCGATCTCTAATTCCATTGTTAAAAGAACTGCCAATTCATTCCATTTTTCTTTTTGATTTTTGGTCGGACGCAAACCCACGATTTTTTCCGAAGCTTTCGAGAACGTTTCGATCATTTCGGCGAAAGCCTCATCATCATTCTTTGTATTAGTCTTTAAAGAAGTATTAGGGTTTTGGTAAGTACCTTTATTTTCTTCAACTTGAGTTATACTAGATATACTAGAAAGTGGTATATCTAGTATATCTACTTTCTGGGTAAGGCTAGTAGAGCTAGTAGAGCTAGTAGAGCTAGTAGAGCTAGTGCCTGAAAAAGCGACCTCTTCAGGCGTGAAAATTTCGTACTCGTTGCCTGATAAAGAACCTATAATTTGATTAACTTTAAGCAATCCGACTTTGATCAAATGTTCGATTGCGGCATCGACTGTAACCATCGATCCGATTCCGGAACCGTCTTTAATTTCCTTTCTGGATTTTCGGACGGTTCGAACAGGATTTATAGCCCCGCGAGAGACGCTCCATAAATAATCCCAGACCAGTTTTGATTTCCCTCGAAACATATCTAAGCTGCGGGAAACAGAATTCGGCACTTTCTGGAAATCTCTGACAGGCGAGATTTCCATTTCGCCCGCGCTCATTGTTTTTACAGGCGAATTGTTAAGCTTAAATTTCGGTTTATTTTTATCCTTACTAGATATACTACCTATACTAGTAGAGCTAGTATAGGTAGTGAAAGTTTCTTGCTCGGTTGTAGGAATCGAGGGTAACGAGGGTAAAGTCCGTAAATCACGGAACGTCTTAAACTTTGGCGCGTCGCTCATTTGTAAGTTCCCTTGTTTGTTTCATAGTGCCGTTCGGCATTGTTTTTTCTACCGGCATTTCCGATAAATAAGCCATATCGGTTTGAGCTAAATCTACAATTTCGCGCGGAATGACTTTAAGATTGTTTAATAATCCATATTGAACCGCCATGGCACAGAGCTTTATAGCTTCGCGGGGAATGCCCTTCGAATAATTATAAATAGCTTCGACCGCGCCGGGTTCAAACGGATTTTCCACGTTAGCGACGTGACATCGGAAATTAATCATTCCGAGCGTGTCTCCGAGCGTTAAAGCGTCGAGATTGCTCGTAACGGCAATACGCGAAACTAATGCCCGTTTGGATTTGTCTGCAAGTTTGTAGCGAAGTTCGATCTGACCCGCCATGATGACGTTCAAAAGTTTGCGATCGTCGGTTTCATAATTAAGAATCTGACGAATCTGTTCAAACATCGGACCGCGCAGCTGCTGCGCTTCGTCGATAAACAAAACCACAGTTCTTTCCGCTTGTGCCTGTTCGATTAAAAAATTCCGCAGCTCGTATTCGGTTTCGCGCTGGCTGCGGCGCGTCGGGACGCCGAATTCCGTACAGATAGCTTTCAAAAAAGCCGTTTCGCTCGTTTGTTTAGGATTGACTATAAACGCCGCATTGAATTCCGGTTTATCGTCATACTCATTGTAGAGCAAGCGAAGAAGGGAAGTTTTGCCCAAGCCGACATCACCGATAATTGTCGTTAAACCTTGATTGGTACGAATGACATAATTGGTTTTAGCTATCGCCGCCTGGATATTCGGCGTGATGTAAAAAAACCTCGGGTTCGGTGAAATAGAAAATGCTGATTCAAGTGCCATAAGTAAGAATTTATAACACTCTTTCGGTTAAAGTTCAACGAAATAGATATAGGGGGTGGTATAATTGGCTTAATTTAAAAGCGGAGAGGTTTGAAATAGATTAACTACTTCAATAATATATCATAAATCAATTCGTTTTCGGGTTTAATTAGTGTTTAATTAAGTATTAAAATCTTATCGCCTCCTTGTATATTATATAAAATACAAAAATATTCGGTTGCGAGTTTTCGGCGAGCATATATGTTTTTAATGTAAAAACCGATGATTAAAAAAGTCGTTCCAATAATTTTAACTTTCTGTTTTTCGGCAGTTATTTACTCACAAGGTGTTTCGAAGGGCGAGATGGCAACCGGCGAAGCGCGAACTTATTCATCAAAAAGAACGGTTGGAATCGTAGATCCGAAAGCGCCTGTGGTCTTCGAAGACGTAACCGCTCAAACCCCTTTGAAAAATTACCTGCAAATCAGCGGTGATAAAGCAAAAAATTACATACTTGAAACGACGGCGGGCTTAGCGGCGATTCTCGATTACGATAATGACGGCAAGCCGGATATTTATCTGTTGAACGGCGGCACCATTGACGGACTGCGAAAGAAACAGAAAACGGGACGCTCGGCGCTGTATCGAAATCTCGGCAACTGGAAATTCGAAGACGTTACGGACAAAGCCGGCGTGGCAAACGAACTGTGGGGAATGGGCGTAGCGGTCGGCGATTACAACAACGACGGTTTTCCCGATTTGTTTATCAGTAATTTCGGCACGGCGAGACTTTATAGAAACAACGGCAACGGCACTTTTACGGATGTCGCCGAAAAAGTCGGGCTAAACATTACCGGCTGGAACACCGGCGCGACTTTCGGCGATTACGATAAAGACGGCAGACTCGATTTATTCGTTCCGGCTTACGTCGAATTCGACATTACAAATCTTCCCGTCAGTCCTGCCGACGTCGAAAAAAACGGAGTAAAAAACTTCTGCCAGTTTCGCGGTCAGCCCGTAATGTGCGGTCCGCGCGGATTGCCAGGCGCGAAAGACCGGCTTTTTCATCAGAAAACGGACGGCACTTTCGAAGATGTTTCGGCGAAAACCGGCGTCGATGATGAACAAAAATTATACGGGTTTAGTTCGGTATTTGTTGATATCGATGATGATAGAGACCTTGATCTGCTGGTTGTCAACGATTCTACGCCGAAACAGCTTTATTTAAACAAAGGCGACGGCACGTTCGAGGAAATCGGATACGTTTCCGGCATCGCTTTGAACGAAAACGGGCGCGAGCAAGCCGGAATGGGACTTGCCGTCGGTGATTACGATAATGACGGGCGCGTCGATTTTCATATCACGAATTTCAGTGACGATACCAATACGCTTTATCGTAACGACGGCGACGCAAATTTTACGGACATTACTTTTCAAGCCGGGCTCGGCGAGCCGACAATTCCTTTTTTAGGCTGGGGAACCGCTTTTTTGGATTTTGACAATGACGGCTGGAAAGACATTTTCGTTGCCAACGGTCACGTTTATCCGCAAATTGATAATTTTCAGTGGGGAACGAGCTACGCGCAGCAGGTTTTGCTTTTTCGTAATCAAAAAATTGAACCGAACGTCAAACACGTGCGATTCGAGCGCGTCGCCGCCGCTCCGAACAGCGGTCTGTCAATAGCGATCCCCGCTCGCGGCATGGCGATCGGCGATCTGGACGGAGACGGGCGGCAAGATGTCGTGATAAACAATATGGATTCTGCGCCGACGCTTTTAAGAAACGTTGCCGAGATGAAAAATCATTGGATTTGCCTGAAGTTGATCGGCGACGTATCGAAAAAAACGCCGAAAGATGCAATCGGTTCTACGGTTTTCGCGACCGTCGGCGGCGTTCGCCAGCGTTTCGACGTAATCAGCGGCGCAAACTACGCTTCGCAAAACGATCAGCGTATCAATATCGGGCTTGGAACCGCAGCGAAAATCGATAAATTGGAAATTTACTGGGCTGGCGGAGCCGTGCAAACCGTTAAGGATTTAAACGTTGATCGAACCTACGTAATCGAAGAAGGCAAAGCTCCTTCAATTAAATAAAAAAAAATATAAAAATGCGCTAAACCTTCATTTTTTAACGGTTTTTAAAATTTGTTGACAAAGTATCGGTAACTTGTTAATAATTTACTGAATCTAGTTAAACGTTTACGTAAAGGCTTACCTTTTAGAAAGATAAAATCCATTTGTGAGGTTTTTTGATCTAAATAAGGGCGGTTTGTAAACTCATAATATTAAGATGTTAATAGCGAGTAAATACTTGCAAACATTTGTTTTGTCCTCCAACAAACACAAAATGCTTGCTTTTTTCACAGTAAACACGGTTCGAATCACTAATATTTATTAAAAATATTTGTTCGAATTTTCTGAAATTTAGGGTTATATCAGTAAATCTTTTCAATGTTTTGAGATTGTTGTTAAGGCAGAGTTAACAACGATCAATTTTCCTGTTTCAAATAAGTTTCCGGGTGTCTTGTAAATTTGTGTCACCTAACCGTTTTTTAATGGTTTTTAACGAAATTATATCTGTTTTTATCAATTTTCGTTTGCAAATAAAGGAGTTGGAAAGTATGAAATTTCTAAGATTATCAGTAATCGCGATACTATTGCTGGCGACCGGAGCCGCCTCACCGACATTCGGTCAAAGCGACCGGGGCACGATTCGCGGCACTGTTGCCGACCCGAACGGCGCGGTTGTACCGAATGCGAAAGTGACCGTCACCGGAACGGAAACCGGCGAAACACGCGAGACTACAACCAGCGATGAAGGAATCTATGTTTTCCCGGAACTTCGCGCCGCGACTTACAGCATTACCGTTGAAGCGCCGGGTTTTCAGCGTTCGACAGTTACTGATTTCAAAGTCGCCGTGCAAGTCACGCATACGCTCAACCTTGAGCTTACGGTCGGCGCTGTAACAAATGAAGTGACCGTCACCGCCGAGGCGGAAACTTTGCAAGCCGACACACCCGTCAGACAAACAAACGTCACGGAACGACAGGTAAAAGAATTACCTCTGCTCGTAACCAGCGAAGCGGGCGGTCGCACGCCGCTGGCATTTATTTTTCTGGACAGCAACGTTAATTCGGCTGAAACCAGCAGCGGTACAAACGCTTCGCAGTTTAGAGTCAGCGGCGGTCAATCGCAGGGAACCGAAATTTTGATTGACGGCGCGAGCACGCGCAGACAGCAAAACGGAACGTTTTTTACGGAAGTCGGTCCGGGTCCGAACGCTTTCCAGGAGTTTACGATTTCCACCAACAGTTATTCCGCCGAATTCGGCAACTCGAGCGGCGGCATCGTTAACTTTACCTTGAAATCGGGCAACAACGAGTTTCACGGCGAAGCTTATGACCTGGTGCGCAACGAGGTTTTCAACGCTAACTCCCTTTACAACAAGGCACGCGGTTTAGAACGAAATCGAGATAATCAAAATAACTACGGTTTTAATATCGGCGGTCCGATTATCATTCCCGGTTTCGGCGAAGGCACTAAGCCCGTATATTTATTAAGAGACAAAGCTTTTTTCTTTTTCAATTACGAAGGTTACCGTTTCAGACAAGGCATCAACACGCGCGTCACTGTGCCGACCGTTCGGATGAGAGCCGGTGATTTCGGGGAATTGCTGACTGATCCCGCCGTTTTAAGACAGTTTCCGAACGGCATCAGAATTTACAATCCGCGGTTGCGTCCTAATGAGCGCACAACTCCTCTGCCTAACAACATCGTGCCGGCAGGTTTGATCGATCCGCTCGGACTTAGAATTTTACAGTTCTTTCCGACTCCGAACCGCCCCGGCGTTTTTGAAAACCTTGAAGTGCAGGCGATTCGTCCAAATGATTCCAATCAGTTTACGATTAAAACGGACTTTAATATTTCGGATCGGCAGCGTCTGACCGTCAGCTATTCGCGCCGCGAGAACACACGTCTTGCCGGCGATTTTCCGGTTTTTCCTGAACCGATTACAAACATCAATACTTGGGATCAAACTTTTCGTTCGAATCTCGCGCGCATCCAGCATGATTTCAGCATCACCCCGACGCTGCTCAATCATTTGAACATCGGATATTCATTTTTCGACGTTCTTAACCGTAACACGACCGACCCGTTCAATACGTCGTCGCTCGGCTTCGAAGTCAACGATACGCAGAATATTACGTTTCCCATAATTGATTTTCCGGGCTACGGCGCCGGAGACGTTCGCCGCGTAACCGGTCTCGGTTCGACATTCTTTACCGATCGGCTCCGTGACGGAACGTTTCAAATCAGTGATTTTATGACTTTGATTGCCGGTCGTCATTCACTCAGATTCGGCGGTGATGTGCGCATCTCGCAATTCAACGTTCGCCAATATTTATGGGGCGGCGGTCAATTCAATTTCCGCCACGATCAGACCTCGTCGGATATCGACCCGGACGGCGGTTACCCGGTAGCGAGCTTAATCACCGGCGCGACCGAATTTGCGTTCAATTCAAACACCTCGATAGAACCGGCTTACCGGCAGCTTTCGCAAAGTTATTTTATTCAGGACGATATTAAATTAACCAGAAAGTTAACGTTAAACGTCGGGCTGCGGTATGATTTGCCGGGTTTGCGGTATGAGTCGAAAGACAGGTATCGCTCGTTCGATCCGAATGTAGTCAATCCGGAGCTCGGTAGAAAAGGCGCAATCGTCGGCGCAGGCGGTCAGGGCGGTCTTCAAGCCGAGGAACGCACGCTGGCGCGTCCTGATAGAACCAACATCGGTCCCCGGATCGGCGCCGCTTACGCGCTTAACGAAAGAACCGTCGTTCGCGCCGGTATCGGGCTTTATTATTCACCGATTCTTTTAGGCACCGGCGGCGCTCAAGGCGAGCTGCAAACCGGCACGCTCGGTTATAATAACCGCAGAGTTTATACGCCTGACGGTCGGTTTGCCACCACTTATCTCTCTAATTTCCCAACCATTCCGACCGTTGATCCAAACAGCCAGTTTGCCGGCGATTTAGGCTTGGAAGGACTTTTCTATTTCGATCCGAATTATCATTCGGGACGAACACTGCAATACAGCGTCGATGTTCAGCGGCAGTTGCCTTACAACTTCGTTGTTTCCGCAGGTTATATCGGGCACAGAGCCGATCGTTTGCGTTCAAACTTCCAGCGTCTTAATGCGCTTCCGCTGAACGCTCTCCGATTAGGTTTGGATATTTTAGACGCTCCGCTTAGCCGCATCACCGCGCCCGGAGCGAATGATGCCGCTTTCGCCGCTGCCGCGCGAACGATCGCTCAAAGCGCGGGCGTTACGCTTCCGGCGTCAAACGCCGCTGTTTACCCGGGCTTTAACGGCACGGTCGCACAGGCTTTAAGACCGTTTCCTCAATACGGGAATATTTACAGCATTCTGGAAAGTCAGGGCGAGAGCGAATACAACGCTTTGCAGCTCAAACTCGAAAGAAGATTCGCCCAGGGCATACAGTTCGGAGCCTCCTACACGTATTCAAGACTCATAACCAACGCTTCGGAAAGTCTTACAGGCGTTTCGCCGCAAAACGGCGTTTTGCAGAACCCATTCGATATCAGCAGTTTGAAAACCGATTCGCCGACTCATTCGCCGCAGGTATTCGTCACGAACTTTCTTATCGAATTGCCGTTCGGTCAAGGCAAACGTTTTCTTAATCGCGGCGGAATCATCGACAAAGTATTCGGCGGCTTCCAGGTTTCGGGAATTTTCCGTTACCAGCAGGGAACGCCGCTCGTTCCGTTTATACCGGGACCGGCGACGAACTTTTTAAATATTGCCGGTTACAACGGAAATCTTCGTCCGAATTTAACCGGACAACCGATTCTTTTGGATGAAAGAATTCAGGTGCCCGGGCAGGTCGGTTTGATAAGCGCGTTTAATCGCGGAGCTTTTGCAGCGCCCCCGGATTTCGGTGGGGCGAGGCTTTTCGTTAACGGCGTGCTTAATCCGCAATACCAGGCTTATTATTCAGACCCGACAAGATTCTTCGGTACGGCACCGGCTGTTATCACGGACGTTCGTTCCGATCCGTTCTTTACGGAAGATATGAGCATTCTGAAAAAGACGCGGATTACCGAAACCATTACGTTTGAAATCGGAGCCGAATTGTTCAATCTCTTTAATCGCGTGCGTTATTTGCCGCCGAACGTCGATGTCGGAAGCGGAAATTTCGGATATATCGGCGCGGTCGATGCTCCGCGCGTCATCCAATTACGAGGTCGAATTATTTTTTAAGACCGACCTTTAATCGCAGCGCGAGAAAGCTTCCCGAAAAAGTTCTCTCGCGCTGCTCTGCTCTAAACAATTTACTGCTTTTGATTGATGTATTTTGATTGGCGAAAAACAATTAAACGATTAGTAATAACGGGCTTTTTGTTTTCCTTCGGCTTGAATTTCGTTTCAGGTCAGACTAATACAAAAAGCCCGTCTGCCGAAAGCGAATCAATCGCGCAATCGCTCGGCGAAGCCGCCGCCGCGTTTTCGGGCGGAGATTTAAGTTTCGCCAGGAAACTTTTGCAAAAAATATTAATTGCCGCGCCCGAAAACGCGGCGGCGCACGCTTTAGCCGGAATCGTGGCTGATCGGGAAGGCAATTTGCCTGCGGCGGAAAGACACCTCGCGAAAGCTGCGCGGCTGCAGCCTAAATCACCGGAAATGCGAAATAATTACGGCGCGATACTGCTGCGTTTAAATCGCAAAAATGAAGCGGCAAAAGAATTCCTCGCTTCTCTGGCGGTAAATTCAAACCAGAGAAGCGCGCTCGTCAATTTAGCGCAAATTCGCTTTGACGAAAATAATTTGACGGCGGCGCGAGATTTGTTTGAAAAAGCCGAAAACATTCAGCCCGACGCCGAAATTAAACGCGCTCTCGTGATTATTTCTTTGCGCTTGAAAGACACTGAACGCGCGAAAAAAGAGTTTCAGTCATATTTTATATCGGCGAAAGATATTACGAATCAAGCGGATCGCGGCGAACTCGCGACGCTTTTGCTCGAAAACGACCTTGTTTCAGAAGCGATTCAGGATCTCGAGGCGGCGATCAATCTCGATCAGCCGAACCCGGATCTGCTTGTTTTGCTGTCGCGCGCGTATTTGCGGCAGAAAAATATCAAATCCGCCGGAAAACTCCTGGAATCCGCCGTCGCTCGCGGCTTTGTTGAAGCGAAGATTTACGCCGCTCTGGCGGAAGTTTACGAAGCCGCCGGTTATTTTGAAAACGCGATTCCGGCGATGCGCCGCGCGATTGAAAAAGATTCTCAAAACGAATTTTATCACGCGCGCTACGGGCTTTTGCTCGTTGATGCGAAAGCTCCGGCGGCTGCCGCTATTCGCTTGAACGAAGCGGTTAGAGAGTTCCCGAATTCGGCGCGGTTATTCCTGGCTCTCGGAATCGCGCAGATGAACGACAACAAAACTGCCGAGGCGCGAGCCGCCTTCGAGCGTGCTTTAACAATCGATCCGAAGCTTATCCCGGCTCTCGCATATTCGGCGATGACTTTTACCGATCAGGCAAGATATGAAGAATCTTTGAAAATCTACGAGCGCGGGCTCGCGCTCGACGATAAAAACGCCGTTCTTCATTATCTTTTGGCGGATACGCTGCTGAAAACAACCAGCCCTGACGTATCAAGAATCGAAAACGCGCTTAAAAAAGCGATTGCTCTCGATGCGAAACTTGCGCAGGCGCATTTGGCTCTCGGCAGACTCTACGTGCGTCAGGAACGCTGGACCGAAGCGGCTGCTTCGCTCGAAAATGCCGCGAAGCTCGATCTGAATCATTCGGAAACCTTTTATCAGCTCGGGCGCGTCTATGCGCGTTTGAAACGAGCCGAAGATTCGCGCGCGGCACTGGCGAAATTCAAGCAGATTACAGACAACCAGAAAGAGCGTCGAGAAAACGAGCGCCGCGAATTGGTTCGGAGACTTGCGAACGTGCGGTTTTAAAGAGTTTAAAGAGAAGGGAAGATATGCAAAAGTTTTTATTTTTCAGCATTATGTTAGTCCTCGGATTAGCCGTCAGCATCAACGCGCAGCCGCCGGCGGCTTCCGCTCAAAGCAAACAGCAGTTTGAAGAATGGAGCGATGAATTTACCGGCGATAAACTCGACGAAAGCAAGTGGGAAAAATTCACTTTTGAAGGCGGAGGCGGCGGGAAAGTCGAAGTTAAGGACGGAGCCGTGAAGATTCGCGCGGCGGGAAAAACCCGCGCGGGCGTTCGTACGAAAAAAGCCTTTACCGGCGATCGCTGGATTGTCGAAGCGCAGGTCGCAAAAGTCGGTCCCGCATTGCCCGAAGCCGGCTCAAGCGGTCAGCCGCTCGGTTTTGCAACGCTGACGATTCTTTTCGACGGCTCCGGGCGAAATCGAATCGAATGGATTTTAACGAGTGAGGGAACTTTTGAAGCGTGGTCGGTAGTTGACGGTCGCGCCGAACGGCTCGACAATCGCAAGCTCGGCACGAAAATGAAAAATCCCGTCTTGTCGGTCGTGCGGCGCGGCGACGAATTTTTATTCGTTCTCAATAGTCCGGAAGGAAAACCCGAAGACGCGCAGGTCGGTTTGAAAACAACCGTCAGGAATATGCCGAAGTCTTTCCACGTAATGCTTTACGGCTACGGTTCATCGGAAAACAATTGGGACGACGCTCGTGTCGTCGTGGCGAAATAGATTGAAATAAGTTTCAGTTTTAAACGAAATAAAGAATCGTTCGGGTCGAAAGAAGTTTATCAAGATGGGTAATTTTATATTTAACAAAAGCAAGCTTCCTGTTTTTATTTTAATATTCTCGATTTTTTTGCTGAACGCGGCTGCTCTCGCTCAATCGCCGCAAGGCTTAAACCGGAAAACGCCGCTTTATGAAAATCCGGTTTTCGATGCGGATTTTCCCGACCCGACCGTCCTGCGCGCTTCCGACGGGTATTTTTACGCATACGCGACGCAAACCGTGGTTAACGGGAACTGGATAAATATCCAGGTTGCGCGTTCTGCGGATTTGGAAAACTGGGTTCGTCTCGGCGATGCTTTGCCCGTTAAACCGGCTTGGGCGAATCAGACGCAGAATTTCTGGGCGCCGCACGTCAGCGAAACGGACGGCGTTTATTACATGTATTATTCGGCTGACCCGAACTCGCGCACGGGGCTTTGCCTGGCGGTTGCGACGGCGACCGATCCGGCGGGACCTTTTACAGATAAAGGCAGCGCGCTCAAATGCGGCGGCGGTTTCGTCAACATCGATCCGATGGCTTATGACGACCCGGCGACCGGGAAGCGGCTGCTTTACTGGGGCAGCGGTTTCGAACCGATAAAAGTGCAGGAACTCGCCGCCGATCGTCTTAATTTCGCGCCCGGTTCGCAGGCTTTGAATCTTGTTTTTCCGCTTAACAGTCCTGATCCGAATATGTACCGCGATCTGGTTGAAGGCGCGTGGATTACTCGTCGAAACGGTTATTATTATATGTTCTTTTCCGGCGACGACTGCTGCACGACGGCGCATTACTCCATTATGGTCGCGCGTTCGACGAGCGCGACCGGACCTTTTGAAATTTTTCCGGAAAACAACGGCGTCATCGTCAAAAGCAACGAAAAATGGCTCGGACCCGGACATAATTCCGTCATTCGCGACGATAAATCCGTTGACTGGCTCGTGTATCACGCATATCATCCGGGCGACAGACCGCGCGGGCGCGTGATGCTGATAAATCGCCTTGTTTACGGCAACGACGGCTGGGTGAGAGCCGAAGAAGGAGCGCCGACAAAAGAAGTTCGCGTCGCGCCTTTTGTTAATTTGCGGAAAAAGTGAACATAATTAAAGAATGCACGAGGAGAAAAAAGAAAAAATCGAACGAAGCGCCGGGGAAATGCAAAAGCGCCGCGAGCAAATGGCGGACGGCAAGCGATATATAATTTATTACACTTTCGAGAAACGCTCGAAAGAATCCAGGAGCTCAACCGGAGCGGGCGAGGACAAAAAATATGTCTGAACTGCGCTGGAATCCTTTAATGGGCGAATGGGTAGCGACCGCAACGCACCGGCAGGACAGAACATTTTTGCCGCCGAAAGATTTTTGCCCGCTGTGTCCGACCGCGCCGGGCGGTTTTCCGACGGAAATTCCCGAGCCGACTTACGATATCGCGGTTTTTGAAAACCGTTTTCCTTCGCTGTCGCCGAATCCGCCCGAGCCTGCCGTCGAAGGCGATGATTTTTACCCTGTGCGTCCGAGCTTCGGCGAATGCGAAGTGATCGTTTACACGCCGAATCATAATTCGACGCTGGCGGACGAGCCGGTCGAGCAGATTTACAAGCTGGTTCAGGTCTGGACGGATCGTTTTCGTGATTTGAGCGCGCTCGAATTCGTGAAATACGTGTTTATTTTCGAGAATAAAGGCGAAGCCATCGGCGTCACCTTGAATCATCCGCACGGACAGATTTACGCTTACCCGTTCGTTCCGCCGAGAGTCGAGCGCGAGCTCGAACAATCGAAAAAGCACAAAGAGGAAACCGGTCGATGTCTGCTGTGCGATATTCTGGCGAAAGAGCGTGAGGACAAGCGGCGAATCGTCGCTGAAAACGCGAGTTTTGCGGCGTACATTCCTTTTTTCGCGCGTTATCCGTACGAGCTGCACATTTCTTCAAAGCGGCACGCGCAGGATTTAACTGATTTTTCCGCCGACGAGCAGGCGGATTTAGCCGAAATTTTGAAACAGGTCTTAGTCGGCTTCGACAAGCTTTTCGATTTGTCGTTTCCGTATATGATGGTTTTGCACCAGCAGCCTTCGGACGGCGAAAATTACGATTTTTATCATTTTCATATCGAGTTTTACCCGCCGCTGCGCACGGCGACGAAGCTCAAATATCTCGCCGGCAGCGAATCGGGCGCGGGACTTTTCATCAACGACACGCTCGCCGAAGAAAAAGCCGCAGAGCTGCGCGGAAAGATAGAAAACGTCGTGTGGAAAACGGATGAATAATTATTGTTATAATTATTTCAAATGATTAACAGAAAAGACTTGGTTGCAAAATTTCAGGAATTACACGGGCGCGAGCCGCGTTTGTTTCGCGCCCCGGGCAGAGTGAATCTAATCGGCGAACATACCGATTACAACGGCGGTTTCGTGCTGCCGATGGCGATTGACAAGGAAACTGCGGTTGCCGCCGCCGCCAGAAAAGACCGGATTATTCGCGTGCATTCGATTAATCTCGAAGACTCGGGCGAGTTTGATCTCGACGCCGAAACCGAACGCGAAAAAGGCTCCTGGCTTAATTACGTCGAAGGCATGGCGCGTCTTTTAGAGCGCGCCGAATTTAAGCTGACCGGCGCGGATCTGCTGATCTGGTCGGACGTGCCGGGCGGCGCGGGGCTTTCTTCTTCAGCCGCGCTGGAAATGTCGATCGGGCTGGCTTTATCCGAAATTTCCGGGCACGCGGTCGATCGAACGACGCTCGCGCTGATCGGGCAACAAGCCGAGCACGAATTCGCCGGCGCGAAAGTAGGAATTATGGATCAGTTCGTTTCGGCAAACGCCCAAGCCGGACACGCGCTTCTCCTCGATTGCCGCAGTCTCGAATTTGAAAACGTTCCGCTTTCGACCGAAGATGTCGCCGTAGTTATTTGCAATACGAACGTCAAACACGAACTGGCGAGCAGCGAATACAATACGCGCCGCGCCGAATGCGAAGAAGGAGTGAAAATTTTAGGGAAATTTTTGCCGGGCGTAAAGCAGCTGCGCGACGTCAGTATTGAAGAATTCGAGCGTTACCAAAATGAACTGCCCGATGTTATTCGCCGCCGCTGCCGCCACGTCATAACGGAAAACGAGCGGACTTTAAAAGCGGCGGAAGCGCTGAGACGAAACGATTTAACCGAACTCGGTCGCTTGATGTGGCTTTCGCACGCAAGCCTTCGAGACGATTACGAAGTCAGCTGCAAAGAACTTGATTTGCTGGTGGAAATTGCCGGAAAGCAGCCGAGTATCTTAGGCGCGAGAATGACCGGCGGCGGTTTCGGCGGCTCGACCGTCAATTTAGTTGAAAGGGAAAACTTACTCGAAGTAATTGAAAATATTTCGCTTGAGTACAAGCGCCAAACAAATATCGAAGCGACGATTCTCGTTTCCGATGCCGGTGGCGGAGCGAGTGAAATTACCGTTTAAAGGCTGATTTCGCGGCGCATTTGTCTTATCACCGGGTTTGCTTAACATCGAAAAATTATGAGCAGCATCAAGGACGTAGCCCGTCAAGCCGGAGTTTCGACAGCGACGGTTTCACACGTTCTGAACAACACGCGTTTTGTTTCCGACGAAGTTCGAGCCCGCGTCACGCTCGCCGTCGAGCAGTGCAGTTATTATCCGAACGCGCACGCGCGCAGCCTCGCGTCCGGCAAAAGCCGGATTATCGGGCTGGTTATTTCCGATATCGCCAACCCGTTTTTTCCTGAGCTCGTCAAAAGCATCGAAAGCGCCGCTTTTGAACACGGCTACGACGTGATGCTTTCAAACACGAATTACGAAACCGAGCGCACATCGCATTACGTTCAAAGATTTATCGAGCGCAAAGTCGCAGGAGTCGCGGTGATGACTTCGGAAATGGACAAAAATCTCATCGACGAGCTGGCGCGGCGCGAAGTTCCCGTGGTTTTTCTCGACGTCGGCGAAGCCGGGCTGCATATGAGCAATCTGCGCGTCGATTACGAAGAAGGCATCGAACAGGCGATTCGGCATCTGGTCGAGCTCGGACACAGGCGCATCGCTTATATCAGCGGAAACAACAATTTACGCTCATCCAAACGCCGTCTCGAAGCGTTTAAGAGAACCGTGCACCAGCTTTTCCCGGACGAACCCGCGCTGATTTTTTACGGCAATTTAAAGGTCGAAGGCGGACGGCAGGCGGCGCGGGAATTGCTGACAAAAGAAAAACATAATTTACCGACGGCGATCGTCGCGGCAAACGATTTGATGGCGATCGGCGCGATCAGCGAATTCGAAGCGGCAAATCTGCACGTTCCCGGAGACATCTCGATCGTCGGCTTTGACGATATAGCTTTCGCCGGTTTGACCAAACCGCCTTTGACGACCGTTCGGCTGCCGCTCGAAGAGCTCGGGCGATGCGCCGTGGAGGCTTTAATGAACAATCTGAAATCCACGGAAGAACATGGCGTTGAGATTCGCATCTCAACGAGCCTCATCGTGCGGGAATCGACCGCGCCGGTTCGCCTCAGGCAAAACAGCCGTGTAAAACGAAAACCCGGCGGGGCGAAGAAACAAACTGTTTGAGTAAAAACTAAAACCTAACACAGCAAAAGGGGGAACGAAATTGAAACAAGTTAAATATTCAGGTGCGCGTTTAAAAAAACATCTGGCGGTATTTTTTGTTTTATTAGCTGCCGCGTTTGAAGTTGCGGCGCAAAGAGGCGCGACTTACAGAAATCCCGTGCAGGCTGGCGATTATCCCGATCCATCGGTGATTCGCGTCGGCAAGGACTTTTACGCGACGGCGACTTCTTCCGAATGGGGACCGGAATTTCCGATTTTGCATTCGCGCGACCTGGTCAACTGGAACATCGTCGGCGTCGTTTTTCCGAAGCGCCCCGATTGGTCGGTCGGCAATTACTGGGCGCCGGAAATCTGGCAGGAAAACGGCAAGTTTTACATCTGGTATGTCGCGCGCAGAAAAGGCGGACCGCTTTGCATTGCTGTGGCGACGGCGACGAAACCGACCGGA
Source organism: Acidobacteriota bacterium (assembly GCA_025463125.1). Lineage (GTDB taxonomy): Bacteria > Acidobacteriota > Blastocatellia > Pyrinomonadales > Pyrinomonadaceae > SXVE01. The sequence continues at coordinate 16,218 of JAOAPX010000031.1, forward strand.
CCTTACACCGATCACGGCGCGCTTGAATGCCAGGAAGTCGGCTCGATCGACGCTTTTCCGATTCGCGACGAAAACGGCAAATTGTTCGTCGTCTGGAAAGAAGACGGCAACAGCGTCGGCGCTCCGACTCCGCTCTGGGCGCAGGAATTCGATGAAAACCGGATGAAACTGGTCGGGCGCCGGCAGCAGATTCTGCGCAACGACCCGAATTCCTGGGAAGGCAATCTCGTCGAAGGTCCTTACATTCTGCGGCGCGACGGTTATTTTTATATGTTTTATTCGGGAAACGCCTGCTGCGGTCGCGGCTGTAATTACGCGATGGGCGTCGCGCGTTCGCGAACTTTGCTCGGCACCTGGGAAAAATACGATCAAAACCCGATTCTCAAAGGCAATGAAACCGCCAATTGTCCGGGGCACGGAACTATCGTCACGCTCGAAAACGGGCGCGCCTTTATGCTTTATCACGCATATGATCCGAAAGACGTAAATTACGTCGGGCGGCAGGCTTATCTCGATGAAGTCAACTGGACAGCCGACGGCTGGGCGACGATCAACGGCGGCAGAGGCGCGACCAAAACCGCTCCGGCTCCGCTCGGCGTCGCCGAACGCGAAGAAGAATACCGCTTTGTCGATGAATTCAACGCGCCGACCTTACGTTTCGGCTGGCAATGGCTGAGCAACAGCATCCCGACTTATCGAATCAGCAGCGGCTTTTTGGAACTGTCGCCGAACCGGAGCGAAGGCAGCAACCCGATCGGCGGGATTATGGCGTATTACACGACGAACGGGAGCTACACGGCGACGACGCAGATTGATGTCAGTAGGTTGCGAAGCGGCGTCATCGCCGGGCTCTCGGCTTACGGCGACGGCGAAAACGCGCTCGGATTCGGCGTGCAGAACAATAAGATCGTCGTTTGGCGGCGCGAGAAAAACAATCATCGAACGCTTTCAACGCACGACGCGCCGCGAGGAAACCAGCTTTTCCTTCGTTTAACGGCTCGCGACGGGGCTTTTTACAGTTTTTCGGTCAGCACTGACGGGCGAACTTTCAGAACCGTCGGAAGCGAGCAAAACGGCGATTATCTGCCGCCTTGGGACAGGGGCGTGCGCGTCGCGATGACGGTCGGCGGAGCGGAAAACGCTTCGGCGCGTTTCGGCTTTTTGCGAATTGAACCGACCAGGTAAACGAATATAAATAGCACTTACGGAGTGATAAAAAATTATGAACTTTTCATTTAAGAATCGAAGTCTTTTAGTTTTGATGATGATTTTTGCCATCGCCCTTGTCGGCTGCGACAGAAAGCCTGCGGGCGGGACGAGCACCGGCGAAGGCGGCGCGGGCAACGGCGGCAATACGGGCGGCAAGAAAACGGTTGCCTTTGCGCAGATGGAAAACACGGGACCGTGGCGCATCGCCGAAAGCAACAGTATGAGATCGGAAGCCGCGAAGCGCGCCGATAAATACAATTTCGTTTACACGGACGCGCAGAGCACGACGGCTAAACAGGTTTCGGACGTAGAAGATTTAATCGCCCGCAAAGTTGACGCTATTTTCTTAGCGCCGCGCGAAGCCGAAGGTTTTTCTTCGGTTTTTCAAGCGGCAAAAGCGGCGAATATCCCGATTATTCTGATTGATCGCGAAGCGACCGGAACGCCGGGCGTCGATTTCGTCACGGTTATCAAATCCGATTTCATCAGGGAAGGGCAGCGCGCCGGCGAATGGCTGGCAAACAAGATGAACGGCAAAGCCGGAATCGTCGAGCTCAAAGGCACGACCGGTTCGAGCGTTGCAAACGATCGCAGCAAAGGATTTATGGACGAAATCGGTAAACATCCCGATATGAAGGTCATCGCTTCGCAGGACGGAAACTTTACGCGCGCCGAAGGTCAGAAAGTGATGGAAAACATCATTCAGGCGCAGGGCAAAGCGATCACAGCCGTTTACGCGCATAACGACGAAATGGCGCTCGGCGCGATTCAGGCGCTGAAAGCCGCCAATATGAATCCGGGCAAAGACGTGATTATCATCTCGGTTGACGGTCAAAAATCCGCTCTGCAATCAATTATCGCGGGCGATATGAATGCGACGGTCGAATGCAATCCGCGTTTCGGTCCGATCGCGTTCGACACGCTCGAAAAATACTGGCGCGGCGAGACGATTCCGCCGCAAATTATCAACGAAGACCGGTTTTTCGACGCGTCGAACGCGGCGCAATTCGTTGAAGAAGCTTATTAAAAACAAATTAGCCGCGGATCTGCGCGGAATACGCGGATTAAATCAGTGAATAATCAATGACTGAAAACGAAAAATTAGCTAAAAATTAGCTAATGAACGCTTTTCACTGATTAGTTTTTAACTTTTCTTAAATTCGCGTTCGTCTGCGAAAATTCGCGGCAGAAAAATAAA
>JAOAPX010000035.1 GCA_025463125.1 Acidobacteriota bacterium
TGCCGGGCGATAACATTCAGATGGAAATCGAGCTGATCGCTCCGATCGCCATGGAAAAAGGATTACGCTTTGCTATCAGAGAAGGCGGCAGAACAGTCGGAGCAGGCACTGTTTCCGATATTGTTGAGTAAGAAAAATAGGTTGAAGTTATGCCAAGAGATAACATTATTTTACAGTGTACCGAGTGCAAAGAGCGCAATTACGTAACGACGAAAAATAAGAAAACAACGCCGGAAAGGCTTGAATTCAAAAAATATTGCCGTCGCTGCCGTTGCCATACGCCGCACAAGGAAAACAAATAATCAGAGTTTCGAGCCGATAGTGGAGAGAGATAAGTAGAAGTTTTGCTTGTCGCTCTCCATTCATTACTCTTAACTAAGTTAAAGGGGTATGGTGTCAATGGTTAGCATGGTGGTCTCCAAAACCATAGGTCCGGGTTCGAGTCCTGGTACCCCTGCCATAATAAATTTCAGGAGAAAAACAAGTGTCAGAAGCAGTTGACACCTTAGACAATAGCAATAAAGAAAAAGAAGGCGTCGGCGATTTTATACGTCACACCCGGGAAGAATTGGATAAAACCACATTTCCTTCTGCGGATGATGTAAAAAACACAACAATCATTGTTATTGCCGCCGTTATTTTCTTTGCTCTCTATTTGTTTTTAGTTGATCACGCGTGGACTTATCTTTTAGACGGTTTGACGTGGTTAGTTAATAAAATTGTCGGTATATAAGGATTAAACAATGAGGCAGTGGTATTTTATCCACACATATTCGGGGCATGAAAACAAAGTGGTCGAAAGCCTAAACGCGCGTATTCGCGACATGGAATTGGGCGAGCTGATCACTGAAGTCTTACTGCCAAAGGAAACGGTTGTCGAAATGCGCGGTAATAAGCGCATCGAATCGTCTCGTATGTTTTATCCGGGATACGTTCTGGTTGAAATCGAATGCGATGAAAAAGGGAAGATCCCTGACAATGTTTTCCACGTAATCAAATCGACGCCGAAAGTCACGGGGTTCCTGGGCGGAAAAAGCCCTACGCCGCTGACCCAGGCAGAAGTCGATCAAATCGTGCATAACATTGAAATAGCAACCGAGAAGCCAAAACCGAAATTTTCTTACGAAATCGGCGAAGTGGTTCGCATCAAATCCGGACCGTTTGCAAGTTTCACAGGCAAGGTTGAAGAAATAAATGAGGAAAAAACTACCTTAAAAGTTTCTATCACGATTTTCGGACGCTCGACTCCGTACGAACTTAACTTTTTAGACGTAGAAAAAGTTACGTTTGCCGAAGAAGAATAAAAGAATTTTTTAAACGGCTTTTTGCGCTCTTAAGAATAAGTACATATAAGTACTAAGCATATAGAAGCGGCATCAAGCATATTTTTATTGCAATTTTATTATATAAAGAAGTGATGAGGACATTTTTGAGTTGTTCATACAGAACAACTCAAAATCGTAAATCTATTTATGGCTAAGAAAATTACAGGTTACATTAAATTACAAATTCCCGCCGGTAAAGCGAATCCGGCGCCGCCGATCGGTCCGGCTCTCGGTCAGCACGGCGTAAACATCATGGAATTTTGTAAAGCGTTCAATGCGAGAACACAAAATGACGATCCGGACATGAAAGTTCCGGTCGTTATTACGGTTTACGCGGATCGCTCGTTCACGTTCGAAACGAAAACTCCGCCGGCTGGCGATCTTCTGCGTAAAGCTTCGGGCATTCCGAAAGGATCAGGCAAACCGAACAAAGAAAAAGCGGGCATTATCACGCGCGCGCAGATCGAAGAAATCGCCAGAAAGAAAATGCCGGATTTGAACACGACGAATCTGGAATCGGCGATGAGAACGATCGAAGGCACGGCGAAAAGCATGGGCTTAACCGTCGAAGGATAGTTTTTAGAAAAGGGAGAAATGTTTGCGTTTTCAAAAGCGTAAATTTAAAAACATTTCGTTAAAACCTACTTTATTGAAATGGCTAAAAAAGGAAAGAAATATCTGGCGGCTTTTGCAAAAGTCGAGCCGGGCAAAAAACACACGCTTGAAGAAGCGATTAGCAAATTAAAAGAAATTAAATTCGCCAATTTTGACGAAACCGTCGAATTAACGATGTGGCTCGGAGTAGATCCGCGCAAAGCAGATCAGTTGGTTCGCGGCACGATCGTTTTGCCGCACGGTCTGGGCGGAAAAGCGAAAGTCGTCGTTGTGATTGCGCAAGGCGATAAAATCAGAGAAGCTGAAGAAGCGGGAGCCGATCTGGCAGGCGGAGATGATATCGTTGACAGAATAAAAGGCGGCTGGCTGGATTTCGACGCTCTGATCGCGACGCCCGATATGATGGGTAAAGTCGGTCAGCTCGGAAAAATTTTAGGTCCGCGCGGACTTATGCCTAACCCGAAAACCGGCACGGTAACAATGGACGTGCGAACGGCAATCCAGGAAACGAAAGCGGGTAAAGTAGAATATCGCGTTGATAAAACAGGCGTTATTCACAGCCCTGTCGGAAAAATTTCTTTTGATGATGCGAAGCTTCTGGAAAACACCAGAGCCTTGATCAATGCTGTAATCAAAGCTAAACCGACAACGGCGAAAGGTCGTTATTTGAAAAAAATCAACGTAGCGGCAACGATGAGCCCGGGCGTTTTGCTCGATGAATTATCCTACGTCTAAAAAAGTGAGGTGCTAAAAGAATATTTATGAAAACAAGAGAAAGAAAACAGCAAGATTTGAATGCCCTCACCGAGCAGTTGAGTAATTCGAAATCCGCAATGGTCGTCAGCTTTAACAAGCTGACCGTTAATAAAGACCAGGAATTTCGTAACCAATTGCGCAGCGCAGGAGCAAATTACCAGGTTGTAAAAAACACGATTGCGCGTCTTGCGGTAAAAGGAACTCCGTATGAAGGCGCAAGCGAATATTTCAAAGGCGTGACAGGGATTGCATGGACTGACAATGATCCGGTCGTGTTGTCGAAAGCCGTTTCGAAATTTGTAAAAGATAACGCCGACATTTATACGTTCAAAGCCGGCGTCGTCGAAGGCAGAGTCGTTGACTTAAAACAAATCGAAGCGATCGCCAGCCTTCCTTCGAAAGAAGAACTTATCTCCAAACTTTTGTTTGTTATCAATGCTCAAGCGCAGCGTCTTGCTACGGTTATTAATGCCGTGCCGCGAAACTTAGCAATTGTCATCAAACAAATCGGTGATGCAAAACCGGCGGTTCAAGCTGAACAAAAATCCGAAGCCGCCGAAGCAACACAAGAACAGCCGGCGGCTGAGACAACGGTTGAAGCGGCGGAAACTACGCCGAACGAAACCGAAGCGGTTAGCGAACAAAACGCTGCTGAACCGGAAGTAAATTCGGACGTCGCACCGGAAACTGAACAAAGTGCCGAGCAAACGGGTTCGCCTGATGCGGCGCCGGAAGCAGAAACGGAATCAGCGCAGGAAGCTGAACCGGAAAAGTCAGAGTAGTAAATTTTTATAGCCGTACTCAAGGTAAAACGAGCGAAGCGATAAGTCAGGTCGCTTTTGCGGCTCGGACGCTTTTTTGATGGAGATGCAAACCGGAGAAAAAATGTCCCGTGGGTTCTCGCGGCTGACACAAACGAAGACGTTAAACTTTAGCCGTTAATGATTACTAAAAATATTAACGGTCATAGAATTAACGATTTACAAACAAAAACACAGAACCCTATTTGGAGGATTAAATAATAAAGTTATGGCATTAACACAAGATGAAATTGTAGAACACTTTAAAAGTATGACGTTGTTAGATGCGTCAGAATTGGTTAAAAGGTTAGAAGACACTTTTGGCGTTTCGGCAGCAGCGGCAGCAGTTGCGGCGGCTCCTGCGGCAGCAACTGAAGCGGCTCCGGCAGCGGAAGAAAAAGATACTTTCGATGTTATTTTGACGGCAGCCGGCGGAAACAAAATTTCCGTCATCAAAATTGTTCGTGAAGTCGTTGCCGGTCTCGGCTTGAAAGAAGCTAAAGAACTGGTTGACGGCGCACCGAAAGCGATCAAAGAAGGTGTTTCGGCTGCCGAAGCTGAAGAAGTCAAAACTAAATTGACGGAAGCGGGTGCGACTGTAGAAATCAAATAATTTCTGTAAACCAAAATTTCTCCGGTTACATCTTAAACGATAATCGGTTGAAGTTAGACAATTAAATTGTTAAACTATAAGGCAAGCGTCGAAAACCGTTAAAAGTTTTTTACGCTTGCCAGATTTATCGGATTTGAAATTAACGGCTCGGTAGAAGCCTTGGTTTCTTTAATTTAGAGCGATTTTTCGCAAGCAAAAGTGGGGAGTTGGTGTCCTTTTTCGGCACTCTCAAAAATTTAATATTAGCACGCAACTGCTGAATTAAGCGGTCAGGGAAAAGTTTACCCTCGACCGCATTTGCCGTCTTTTGTTGAAATTTTATTGGGTGAGTTTATGCTAGAAGCATCCTACCAATAAAGATCGATTTAATCAACACATTTTTTCTCAAGACCTGTTTTTATAAAATTATGATTAACAATCCGCTTCAAAATAATACAAACGGACTCGGACGCCGCACGAGTCAGGCGCCAGAGCGCGTGGATTTTTCAAAAATTTATACGTCCGCTCGCATCCCGAATTTGATCGAGGTGCAGCGTGAATCCTATAACCGATTTCTGCAGATGGATTTGATTCCGGAAGAACGCGATTTAGTCGGTTTGCAGACGGTGTTTCAATCAATATTTCCCGTATCGGATTTTCGGGAAACGGCAACATTGGAATTTGTCGAATATCAAATCGGAAACTGGCAATGTAAGTGCGGAAATCTGGAAGGACTTGAACATCTGCGTGCCAATTGTAAAGAATGCGGTTCGAAAATAAAGGTCGACCCGTTTAATCCGGCGGAAGTTCTTTGCAACAGCTGCGGAACTTTTAATTCGGTGCGCCCCAAACTTTGTCCTAATTGCGGTGAACCGGTCGGTCTTAAGCACAAACACGATCAGCAGGAATGTCAGGAACGCGGTATGAGCTACAGCGTTCCGCTGAAGGTGAAAATCCGCCTGACCGTTTACGACAAAGACGCGGAAACAGGGGTTTCGACAATTCGCGATATCAAAGAAGAAGACGTTTTCTTCGGCGAGATTCCGCTGATGACCGACAACGGAACTTTTATTATCAACGGAACCGAACGCGTCATCGTTTCGCAGCTTCATCGCTCGCCGGGAGTCTTCTTTAAAGGAAACCGCGACGAATATTTAGCTAAAATCATTCCGTACCGCGGCTCGTGGGTCGAATTTGAATTCGATCAGAAAGGCATTCTGCACGCGCGTCTCGGCAAACGCAAAATTCTGGCGACGATTTTTCTGCGCGCTTTAGGTTTATGGCTTAATCCGCAGATAGATATGAAAACGGTTTCCGACAATATTTTGGAAGAAGTCGTGAAAAACGCCGAATATACGAACGCGGACATTCTGCGCCTTTTCTATACGACGGATGAAGCGAGCGTTGAAAAAGGCAAATTGTATGTCAGGATCAAGCAGGAAGGCGAAACCAATTTAACCGGAATGCGCGCCGAAGAAGACATCAAAGACAAGGATCAGGAAGATGTCGTTCGCGTCGGTAAAAAAGTTACGGTTTCGGCGCTACGCGAATTGAGAAAGCTCGGTGTTGAAAAAATTGAAATTTCGCAGGCGGATTTCGAAGGCGCCGTTGCGCTCGACGATGTTATCAATACGGAAACCGGCGAAGTCGTGATCGAATCGGGCAGCGAAATTACAGCCGCAAAGCTGCAGCAAATTATCGAAGAAGGCGTCAAAAGCTTCTCGATTTATTTCCCGAAAAAAGATTCTATCGGCGAAATCATTTCGCAGACCTTAAAGAAAGACGCGATCAGCAAACCGGTCGACGCGCTTCTGGAAATTTACCGCAAAATGCGCCCGGGCGATCCGCCGACCGTGCCGACAGCTTACCACCTGCTCGAAGGAATGTTTTTCGATGCGCGCCGTTTTGATTTATCAAGAGTCGGTCGTTTGAAGTTCAATATCAAAATGGGCAGACCCGAACGCGATCGAATTAACGATCCGTTGCTCGACGCAAAAGACTTTGTGGAAGTCGTGAATTATCTTTTGCGAATGAAACGCGACAGCGACAATTATTTTCAGGATGACATCGACCATTTAGGCAACAGGCGCGTTCGCGCCGTCGGCGAATTGCTGGAAAATCAATTCCGTATCGGACTTGAAAGAATGGAACGCGCCATCAAGGAAAAAATGTCCATTCAGCAGGATATGTTCACGACGATGCCGCGCGATCTGGTCAATGCTAAACCGGTAACGGCGGCGGTACGCGAATTTTTCGGTTCGTCGCAGTTGTCGCAGTTTATGGACCAAACGAATCCGCTTTCTGAAATCACGCACAAACGTCGTCTGTCCGCGCTCGGACCGGGCGGTTTGTCAAGAGAAAGAGCCGGCTTTGAAGTCCGCGACGTTCACCCGACGCACTACGGTCGCATATGTCCGATTGAAACGCCCGAAGGTCCGAACATCGGTTTGATTTCCAGCTTGTCGTGTTTCGCGCGCATCAACGAATTCGGTTTTATCGAATCTCCGTATCGCAAAGTGATCGACGGTCGCGTTATCGAGTTTATCAAAATCATCAACGGCGGCGATACAGGCTTAAAGCCTAACGATCATATGCCTTTGGGAGAGGTTGAAGCGGCAAACGCTAAATTAAAAGGCGATCAGCGCGCTGCCGAATTCGAACCGTTTCCGTTTTATCTGACCGCATGGGAAGAAGATAAGTACATCATCGGGCAGGCGAATATCGCTCTCGATGAAAACGGCAATCTGGTAAACGAGCGTAATGCCGTTCGTATTAAAGGTGAATTTACGACCGCTCCGCGCGAAGAAATTCAGTATATGGACGTTTCGCCGAAACAGCTGGTTTCGGTTGCGGCTTCTTTGATTCCGTTTTTGGAAAACGACGATGCTAACCGCGCTTTGATGGGCTCGAACATGCAACGTCAGTCGGTTCCGCTTCTTCGTGCCGAATCTCCGTTTGTCGGAACAGGTATGGAAAGAGTTGCGGCGCGGGATTCGGGCGCGGTAGTAATCGCGAAACGCGACGGTATCGTTGATTTCGTCGATTCGGAACGCATCATCGTCAAAGCGGATCACCGTGTTGACGGAACGATTTCGCGCGAAGTGACGGCGGATATTTATTCGCTCGTTAAATTCAAGCGTTCGAACCAAAACACTTGTATCAATCAAAGACCGATCGTACAGGTCGGCGAACGAGTGAAAAAAGGTCAGGTCATCGCCGACGGACCTTGTACGGACAGAGGCGAGCTGGCACTCGGCAGAAACGTAATGGTTGCGTTTATGCCCTGGCGCGGCTACAACTTTGAAGACGCTATTCTGGTTTCGGAAAAATTGGTGAAAGAAGATTATTACACTTCAATTCACATCGAAGAACTCGAAATCGAAGCTCGCGACACAAAACTCGGACCTGAAGAAATCACACGCGATATCCCGAACATCGGCGAAAATATGCTGCGTGATTTGGACGAATCCGGCATTATCCGCATCGGAGCGCAGGTTAAGCCCGGTTCGATTCTCGTCGGAAAAGTTACGCCGAAAGGTGAAACCCAGTTAACGGCTGAAGAAAAACTGCTTCGCGCGATTTTCGGTGAAAAAGCCGGAGACGTAAAAGACGCTTCATTGACCTGCCCGCCGGGAATCGACGGAACGGTTGTTGACGTTCAGGTTTTCACGCGCAAAGGTCAGGATAAAGACGAACGTTCGCTCGACATCGAGGCAATGGAAGAAGAAGATCTGCGCCGCGACCTCGAAGATGAAATTCGTATTTTGACCGAGCAGCGCAATCAACGTATTTTCGAGCTTTTCGAAGGGCGAAAATTAACGAAGGATTTAACCGACGGAAAAGACGTTTTCGTCAAAAAAGGCGAAACGCTTGACCGGGAAACCTTAAAAGGCATTGATACGAAAATTCTTCGTAAAGCCGAAGTTGCCGCCGGAACCATTGATGTGGCAGGCGAAATCAAGGAATACGAACAGCGCACCGATCGGCAGATCAACATTTTGAGCGATATCTACGAGGAAAAAATCACCAAGTTGAAACAAGGTGACGAACTTCCGCCGGGAGTCATCAAAATGGTTAAAGTTTTCGTCGCGATGAAACGTAAGCTTTCGGTCGGCGATAAAATGGCTGGTCGTCACGGCAACAAAGGCGTTATCGCCCGCATTCTGCCGGAAGAGGATATGCCGTATTTGCCGGACGGAACGCCGGTCGAAATCGTTTTGAATCCGCTTGGCGTGCCTTCGCGTATGAACGTCGGGCAGATTCTGGAAACACATCTCGGCTGGGCGGCGAGAGTTCTCGGTTTACATTTCGCAACGCCGGTTTTTGACGGCGCGAGCGAAGAGGAAATCAAGAAATATATCGGCAGCGCAAACAATCGATTTGACGAACTCGGCATTCCGCCGTCAGTCGGACCTTCGGGCAAAACTCGTCTTTACGACGGTTTGACCGGCGAACAGTTCGAGCAGAAGGTAACCGTCGGTTACATTTATATGCTCAAACTCTCGCACCTTGTGGACGATAAGATTCACGCCCGCTCGATCGGACCGTACAGCTTGATTACGCAGCAGCCACTCGGCGGTAAAGCGCAATTCGGCGGACAAAGATTCGGTGAGATGGAAGTGTGGGCTCTCGAAGCTTACGGCGCGGCGCACATTTTGCAGGAACTTCTGACCTGTAAATCCGACGACGTGGCGGGACGTTCAAAAATTTACGAAACGATCGTTAAAGGCGTTTCCAATTTTGAACCGGGAATTCCAGAATCATTTAACGTTCTCGTTCGCGAACTGCAATCACTCTGTTTGGATGTCGAGCTTATCACCGAAGATGAGATTGATCCCGAAGCGGTTTTGGCAGGTGTTGACGCAATTGTAGGGGCAGATTAATAGTTGCGGGTTGAAAGCCGGTTGGCAGACGGTTGATAGAGTTTCGATTCAAAAACTCTATCAACCGTCTGCCAACCTCGGCAAACCCAGTGAACTTTTTGGAGAAATATGTTTCGATTAAATAACGATAACAAAACACAATTGACCACAAATTATGAGGCGATTCGTATCAGCCTTGCCTCGCCGGAAAAAATTCGTTCCTGGTCACACGGTGAAGTTACAAAACCGGAAACGATTAATTACCGTACATTTAAGCCGGAACGTGACGGGCTTTTCTGCGCGCGCATTTTCGGTCCGGTGTCGGATTGGGAATGTCTCTGCGGTAAATACAAAAGAATGAAGCATCGCGGCGTCATCTGCGATAAGTGCGGCGTCGAGGTTACGCAGTCGAAAGTTCGCCGCGAGCGTCTCGGACACATCGAGCTCGCCAGTCCGTGTTCGCACGTTTGGTTTTTCAAAGGCTTGCCTTCGCGTATCGGACATCTTTTGGACATCACTCTGCGCGACCTGGAAAAAATTCTTTATTTTGAAACTTACATCGTGGTCGATCCGGGCGACGTGCCGGATTTGAAAGAAAAGGATTTGCTCAACGACGACCGTTACCGCGAATTAATGCGCGAATATCCGCATCAATTCGTCGCGAAGATGGGAGCCGAAGCGATCAAAGACCTCTTGATGAAAATTGACGTTGAAGAGCTTGTCAGCGATTTGCGTCAAAAAATGAAAGAGGAAAATTCGCAGCAGAAAAAACTTAAATATTCCAAGCGTCTGAAAGTTTCCAATTCGTTTTTGCGCTCGCGCAATAATCCGGAATGGATGATTCTGGACGTCATTCCGGTTATTCCGCCGGAGCTTCGCCCGCTCGTGCCGCTCGACGGCGGACGTTTCGCGACATCGGATTTAAATGATTTGTATCGCCGCGTTATCAACCGCAACAATCGTTTGAAAAAACTGATCGAGCTGCGCGCGCCGGAAGTTATCGTCCGCAACGAAAAACGAATGCTGCAGGAAGCCGTCGACGCTTTGTTTGACAACGGTCGCCGCGGTCGCGTTCTGCGCGGAGCAAACAACCGCCCGCTCAAATCGCTTTCAGGAACTTTGAAAGGTAAACAAGGACGTTTTCGTCAGAACCTGCTCGGAAAACGCGTGGATTATTCGGGACGTTCGGTTATCGTCGTCGGACCGGAGCTGAAACTGCATCAGTGCGGTTTGCCGAAAAAAATGGCTTTGGAATTATTTAAGCCGTTTATTTACAACAAGCTCGAAAAAGATGCTCACGCCGCTACGATCAAACAGGCGCGTGAAATGGTCGAACGCCAGGAACCGATCGTCTGGGACATTTTAGAAGAAGTTATTCGCGAGCATCCGGTTCTGCTGAACCGCGCTCCGACGCTTCACCGTCTCGGAATTCAGGCGTTTGAGCCGGTTTTGGTCGAAGGTAAAGCGATTAAAATTCACCCGCTCGTTTGCGCGGCTTTTAACGCCGACTTCGACGGCGACCAGATGGCGGTTCACATTCCGCTTTCAGCGGAAGCTCAGATTGAAGCGACGGTATTAATGCTGGCGTCAAACAACCTGCTTTCACCGGCGAGCGGTCAGCCGATCACCGTTCCGACGCAGGATATTGTTTTAGGCTGTTATTACCTGACATTGGCTCGTGACGGAATGAAGGGCGAAAACAAAGTCTTCAATTCGATGGACGACGTTCTGCTGGCGCTCGACTCGAAAGCCGTTGAAACTCAGACGAAAATTAAGCTTCGATGGCGCGGCGATTTAGTGGATTTAACGCAGGAACACAATACGCAGGACGTAATGCGGGCGAGCGTCAGAGAAAAGGTTGATATTATTCTCGACACGACGGTCGGTCGCGTTATCTTCAACGAGCGCCTGACGCGCGACGGCTTGCCGTTCGTTAACGGAACGCTCAAGAAAAAAGGCTTGCAATCGCTGGTCAACTTTTCGCACCTTCGTCTCGGACACGATCAAACCGTCGTTCTGCTCGACGATTTGAAAACGATGGGCTTCCTTTACGCTACTCTTTCGGGAATTTCGATCGGCATCGACGATATGGTCACGCCGCCGAGCAAAAAAGCGATTATCGAAGAAGCGAACGAACAGGTCAACAAACTTCAGCAACAGTATGAAGACGCAACGATGACCGATCTCGAACGCACGAATAAAGTGACGGCGATCTGGTCGGACGTAACCGACCGCGTTGCCAAAGAAATGTTCAAGGCGATGGACGAACGCGAAAAGAAACGCAACGAGCTCAATCCGATTCTCGTCATGGCTGATTCGGGCGCGCGCGGTTCGGAAGCACAGATTCGTCAGCTTGCAGGTATGCGCGGACTTATGGCGAAACCTTCAGGCGAAATTATCGAAACTCCGATCGTCGCAAACTTCCGCGAAGGCTTGAACGTACTGCAATACTTTATTTCGACGCACGGCGCGCGAAAAGGTTTGGCTGATACGGCGCTGAAAACCGCCGACTCGGGTTACCTGACGCGTCGCTTGGTTGACGTGGCGCAGGACGTGATCGTTTCCGAACAGGATTGCGGAACGATTCGCGGCATCTGGGCTGAAGCGATTATCCGCAACGGTGAAGAAGTCGAAAGTTTGCGCGATCGCATAGTCGGCTGCACATCGCTCGACGATATCATCGATCCGGTTGACGGCACGAAAATTGTCGAAGCAAACACCGAGATCAACGAAGATCTGGCGGCGCAGGTACAGCTTTCCGGGTTGCAGAAAGTAAAAATTCGTTCGGCTCTGACCTGCGAATCGAGACGCGGAATCTGCGTTAAATGTTACGGTCGAAATTTAGCGACCGGAAACACGGTGGAAATCGGTGAAGCTGTCGGCGTTATTGCCGCGCAGTCGATCGGCGAACCGGGAACGCAGCTGACGATGAGAACTTTCCACGTCGGCGGTACGGCGAGATTCGAGCAGGAAACGAAACACGTTGCCGCAATGGACGGAACGGTAAAATACCTCGGTGATCTGAACGTTATTAAAAACCGCGCGGGCGAGCTTATCTCGATGAAGCGTCAATCGGAACTCGCTTTGGTTGATGAGCGCGGACGCGAAGTCGCTCGTTACCAGATCGTTTACGGCGCGCATATTCACGTCAAAAACGGTCAGCAGGTGAAGGAAGACGATTTACTGGCAACCTGGGATCCGTTTACTTTCGCTATCTTAACGGAAGTAAAAGGAACGGTTAAATACCAGGACTTGAAAGAAGGTAAAACGGTCGAAGAAGACGTCGATAAAGTTTCCGGACAAAAACGCCTTGTGGTTAAAGACTCGGATGAGAAAAATCAGCCGCGACTCGAAATCCGCGACGGCAACAAGGTTCTGAAAACTTATCAAATGCCTATCAGAGCAAACCTTCACGTCGAAGACAGTCAGGAAGTCGAACCGGGCGATATAATCGCGAAAATTCCGCGTGAAACCACGAAAACAAAAGACATCGTCGGCGGTTTGCCGCGCGTCGTCGAATTGTTTGAAGCGCGTCGTCCGGGCGAAACAGCCGTGATGTCGGAAATTGACGGAACTGTTATGTTCGGTCCGATTTCAAAAGGTAAACGCAAATTGCTCATTACCGGCGAAGACAACGGCGAACGCGAGTATGACATTCCGCGCGGAACGCACATCAACGTGCAGGAAGGCGATCACGTCAAAGCGGGCGAACCGCTGATGGACGGACCGCTTAACCCGCACGATATTCTGCGCGTTTTGGGAACAACCGCTTTGCAGGAATATCTGGTTAATGAAATTCAGGAAGTTTATCGTCTGCAGGGCGTAAACATCAACGACAAACACATCGAAGTTATCGTCAGGCAGATGCTTCGCTGGGTTAAAATCAAGGATGTCGGCGATACGGAATTTCTGCTCGAAGAACAGGTTGACCGCTTCCGTTATGAAGACGAAAACCGTCGCGTTCTCGATGAAGGCGGGCAGCCGTCGATCGCAGAACCTTTGCTTCTCGGAATCACGAAAGCTTCGCTTTCAACCGATTCGTTTATTTCAGCGGCGTCGTTCCAGGAAACGACACGTGTTTTAACCGAAGCGGCGATCTCCGGACGCATCGATTATCTGCGCGGGCTGAAAGAAAACGTCATTATGGGACGACTTATTCCGGCAGGAACCGGTATGAAGTATTACCGCAACGTTAAAGTCGCGGAAGATGCCACGGTTAACCGCAAGGAAGAAGATGAATTCGATGAACTCGCCGAAATTCGCGGCGGTATCGATTTGCCGACGTTTGCGATTCCCGGAGTCGAACCTGAAGACACAAACGAAGGTTACGACGAAGCGGAAGAAACACTGGATGAAATAAGTCTGGAAACCGAAGAAGTTTTTGACGATTCGGCAGATTTATTGGTAGATGAAATTGACGAGGATTTTTAAGAATCGTCAGTAAACGTTAAAAAAGGCTGGAGTAGAAATAACTCCAGCCTTTTTTATTTTTTATTAAGATGAGGTTTACCAGATTTTACAGTAAGCTTCTCTGACCATCGGCTGATTTTGCCGGCAGCCGAAAGCTTTTGCAAATTGCGGCATATTTGAAAGCGGACCGTTAACGCGCCAACGCGGAAGCGAGTGCGTATTGCTTTTTACCTGCTGTCGTTCGGCTTCGGGCGTGTATTTGCCAGCCCAAACCTGTGCCCAACCGAGGAAAAATCTTTGTTCGGGCGTGAAACCGTCGACATTTGCCGGACGCGGTTTTCCTTCCAGAGATTTCATAAACGCGTCATAAGCGACGGTCAAACCGGCAAAGTCGCCGATGTTTTCGCCGAGCGTCAATTTTCCGTCGATAAAAAGTCCGGGCTGAACTTCGTATTCGCCGAATTGCTTGACGACGCACGCGGCGCGTTCTTCGAATTTTTGGCGGTCTTCCGCCGTCCACCACATTTTCAAATTTCCTTCGGCGTCGAAACGGCTTCCGGAATCGTCGAAACCGTGTGAAATTTCGTGTCCGATCACTCCGCCGATGGCTCCGTAATTTATCGCGTCGTCGGCTTCGAAATTAAAAAACGGTGGCTGCAAAATTCCTGCCGGAAACGTTATGTCGTTGTTTACGCCGGAATACGAAGCGTTGACGGTCGGCGCGGTAAAATTCCAGCGCGTGCGGTCAACCGGGTTGCTGATATCGGCGAGATTGCGGCGAATTCGGAATTGATCCGAACGCAGAACGTTTGTCGAATAAGATTTTCGGTTAACTGCTAATCCCTGATATCCGCGCAAAACATCCGGATATCCGATTTTTCGTTTGAAAGTGGAAAGTTTGGCTTGCGCCTGTTTTTTCGTCGCGTCGCTCATCCATTCGAGACTGTTGACGCGGTCTTTCATTGCCGCGAGCAAATTGTCGATCAATTCATTCATACGCGCTTTGGCTTGCGGCGAAAAAGTCTTTTTGACGTATTCCTGCCCGAGCGCTTCGCCGAGATTGTTATCAACCGCCTGAACGCAAACTTTCCATCGCGGCTGCTGTTCTTTCGTGCCGCTCAAATATCGAGAATAAAAATTAAAATTTTCGTCGACAAAACGCTTGGAAAGCGACGACGCGGCAGCGTTTACAGTCATAAAACGCAGGTAGGTTTTCCAATTTTGCAGCGGAACCTCGCTGAGCATCGCGTTTACTTCTTTAAAGAAGCCCGGCTGACCGAGGTTGATCTCGGAAACAGGCGGAACGCCGCGCTCGGTCATATACGTCGTCCATTTCCAGTTCGGCGTAACTTCCTGAGCAGCCGTCAGAGAAATTTTATTATAACGGTTATCGGGATTTCGCAGCTCAACCGGAGAAAGCGAAGCTTTCGCGAGACGCATCTGAATGTCCATCACGGTTTGCGCGTTTGCCGCGGCAACCGCCGGTTTATCGCCGAGAAGCTTAAACATATTCGTCGCGTATTCGACGAATTTCTGGCGAATTTCTACCGATTTTTGATCGGTTTCGATATAGTAATTTCGATTCGGCAAGCTCAAACCGCCTTGTCCTGCGTTAACGATTACCATTGTCGAATTCTTCAAATCGGCTCCGCCGCCGAAACTGAAAAGAGCCGGCAGACCGCTGTTGTGCATCGAGGCGACCCGGCGCTGCAAATCTTCAACCGATTTGATTTTATTGATTTGTTTGAAATAAGACTCGAGCGGTTTCACGCCTGCTTTTTCGATCGCGGCTTCATCCATACACGAAGCGTAAAAATCGCCGATCAATTGAGCATCGCTTCCCGGCGCGGCTTGGCTTTTGGAAGCCGTTTCCAAAATATTTTTGAGTATGTCGTTATTGTTATCGCCGAGAATATTAAACGTTCCCCAGCGCGACTGCGATGCCGGAATCTCTGTAGCTTTAAGCCAGGTTCCGTTGGCATACTGAAAAAAATCGGTGCAGGCTTCAACCGACGTATCCATTCGACTCGTGTCAAAACCTTTGCCCTGCTGAGCGAACGCGCCCGCGCAAACAGACAGCAAAACGGTCATAACCGTCATAAAGCGAAAATTTAATTTAGGCATTCTTTCTCCTGAAATATTGTTTGAGATTGTCTTGATTATTTGTAATTAAAGTTTAATTGATTTTACTAATTAATACGAAGAAAAAAATGATGAGTCGAAAAAAGGGCGGTTTTTAATGGTGAAAGAATAATGGTGAATGGTGAATGAAAAACCGGGAAAGATTCTTTTAATTCACCATTCACCATTAAAAACCGTTTACCATTAAAAAAAATATTATATTACCGGGATGAATCCGTCTTTTATTTTGTCGCGCAGTTCCTTGGCTAGCGCTTTTCGGTTTTCATTATGTATCGGCTGGTCTCCGAAGTTTATAACCGCCGTATATTCTTTTAATTGAAACAAATACCAGAGATGCTCTCCGAAAGTTTTTTCGTCCCACCAGCAGACGGCTTCGCTCGCCGTCGGTCCGCCGTCAGGAGTTTTATAAGTGATCGAAGCATAAGAAACCGGCAAATCGGTCTGCGCGGCGAATTCGAGAAACGAAGAATTGAACGGCAGTATTTCTTCGCCTTTCGTGCTCGTTCCTTCCGGGAAGACGATAACGCCTTCGCCTTCGCCCAATCTTTTTATAATTTCGCTGCCGGCGCGCGGAATGTCGCGCCTGTTTTGCCGGTTTATAAAAATCGTGCCCATATCCCGAACGATTTTGCCCGCTAAAAACCAGCCTTCAATTTCGCCTTTTGCTACAAAAACGCCCTCGACGACAGCGCGAAGCGCCGGAACATCCGTGTAGCTTAAATGGTTTGAAACCAGAAAAAACGGTTTTTGGGGAACTTTGCCGATTACTTCAATTTTCATCCGCGAAATTTTAACGAAGCTTTGCGCCCATTTATGAAAAATTATCTGCCGCCATAATTGCTTGTTCGAAATAAAAAAATTGACGATAAACCAGAAGGAATATAAACCGAGCGTCGAAATAACAAATAAAGCGTAGCGCAGCGCGGCGCGAATATTTTTCATAAAAATTTTAAAGGTAATTGCTCAAACGCGAAGCTTTTGTTTCGCACATTATTAATATAAAAAAATATCGGAACTTTTGTCTTTATGCATTTACCTTTTTACTTTTATATTTACTTTTATATCTAATCTTCTTTTTCGATTTTCTTAAAATTGTAACGCAATAAAACGCGCATCGGCAATGTCTTTCCGTTTCGCTCGGCGGGTCGCCAGTTCATTTTTCGCACCGTATTTGTTACCGATTCGTCCAGATCGTAGCCCGCCCAGCGGACGATTTCGGTTCGAAGAATCTCGCCGTTTTCATTTAAATCAATCGAGATGTCGACCGTCGCCTTAACGTCGTAAATATAAGCGAGACGCGTGTATTCCGGTTTCAAGCGTTTGTAGGGCAGCGGCGGGCGAAGGTTTTTTGCGTCGGGTGCGTTTTCAGCGGGAACTTGTTCGATTTTTTCGTTCGGTTTTTCATTTAATTCCGCTTTTGTCACGAGCTTTAATTTATCAAAAATCTCAGAAGCCAGGTTTCCGGTCGACGCGAATAAAAGCTTTTCGGCTTCAAAGGGCTTTTCGGCTTCAAAACTCTGCAATTTCCAAAAAACAAGCCGACCCGTTCGCGAGCTGACGACATAAACGGCGGCAAACGATTCGTAAAATTCTTCTCTTTTGTACGCGCTGCGCCGCAGCGTCGCGGATTTTACAAGAAAAAAATACTCGCTGCCGATTGCCGCGCCGATATCTTTTGCTTCAAAGACGGAAAGATTGAACGGGTTTTCGTAAACGCCGGAACGAAAAGCCGCTTCGCTCAGCCCGTTATCCAGCACATTAAATTTTTGCTTTAAGGAGTTTTCAAACTCGAAGGAGAATTTCTGCGTTTGCCCGGTTTTTTCGGGAATTAAAACGGCGATTTTTTGCGCGTCAGCGGAAAGCAAAAAGCATTGAAAAATAACCGGCAGAAAGACCGCGTATAACAATAAAATTCGTTTGAAATCAAAAAAAACGGGCGGAAAACGAAACCGGCTGCGGATTGTCCGGTCTCGCTTATTTTTTATGATAAATTTTCGCAATTTCATGCTTCAATTCCGCCGGGAAACAAGCTCTGTGCATCTGATAGCCTTTTTGAAGCCCGCGAACCGCCGCGCTGACTTCGGAAATTTCCCGAATTTGCGGGCGGGAAAAACCTTCTTCAACATAGATCAGATTTTTCGGCTCGCTTCGCTCTTTCGTGTAGAAATAATACGGCACATCGCCCGCTTTGTCTTCGATAAAATAATACTCGGCATCAAAACCGGCGGCTTCTACTGCTTTTCGCGCTTTTTCAAGAAAGCTTTGCCGCTCGTCCTCGGGCATATCCAGATCGAAAGCTTTGAAAAGTTTACGATTCATAAAGCGCCTCGATAAATCCGACAGTATTTTATCATCGGATTTTTCCCATTGCTTGATGTGGAAAATGACATCCGAGTCATCCAGTTCCATATGTTCCTTTAAGGAAAGTTTTTCGTTTTTCAGGATTTTTTCAAAAGGCGTTCCCTGCGCGTGCCAGACCGGTTTATTATCCAGAAAAAGATGCAAAGCGCGGCGAAAAAGCGAACGCAGAATGTTTTCGGCGGAACGAAGCGTGCGGTGAAAATACACCTGCCGAAACATATAATATCGAGCCTGCAAATAATCTTCGACAGCGTAGATGCCTCGAGCGGAAACGTAAAGCCTGTCGTTTTCTTCGTCTATCTCAATCGACTTTATAATCCATTCAAGATCGTAAACGCCGTATTTCGCGCCCGTCATCAAGCTGTCGCGCAAAAGATAATCCATCCGGTCGACATCGAGCTGCGAGGAAACAAGCTGCGCGAGCGCCACGGGACGAAAAGTGCCGCGAATAATATCCGCGACATTACCGGGAAGCTCTTTCGAATATTGTCTTAAAACCTGCCCGACTTCGGTTTCGTCGCTCGTAACCGCATCGATTGTAAAGTTTTCATGATGAAAATTTAGAATCGTCTCGAGCACATGCGAAAAAGCGCCGTGCCCGATATCGTGCAAAAGAGCGGCGGCGCGAACGGCTGTTTTCGCTTCATCGGAAATCTTATATTGTAAGCTTAGCTTCGCCAGTATGCGCGTCGCCAGGTGAAGCGCCCCGAGGCTGTGCGTAAAACGCGAATGTTCAGCCGCCTGATAAGCGAAATGCGCCAGCCCAAGCTGCCGAATCCGCCGCAAACGCTGAAATTCCGCCGTATCAATTAACCGGACAAGCAATTTTCCGGCATCATCTTCAGTTTTCAGACGAATTATATTATGAACCGAATCGCGATAGATTTTTTCCAATATTTACCTGCTCTTTAATACAAATTGATTTACAGAAATTTTGCTTTATGGCTATAGAAATAGCAAGAAAGTTTTTTATAAAATTCAATCTATTGAAAAAAATACAAAATATTGGAAACATAATATGAGATTTTTTGTTATTGAGAATTTTTAAGTTTTACATGGAAACGATTAACTGCTGAAAAGACAAGGTTTATTGTTTTGGGGTTGATATTGTTCTCGTTTGGCTTTCAAATTGCTTATTGGTTCGTGTAAATGTCCAAATAGGACTTTTAAATCTTCGCATAAATTTTACAGGAGCGAAAAATGAGAAAAAATTCGAAATTTTTAATAACGGTATTATCATTAGTTTTTTGCTTGTCCGGCATAGCTTTTGGACAAGAAATTAATGGTACTATCGAAGGATACGTGAAAGACCCCAGCGGCGCTGTTGTCCCGAACGTTACCGTCACAATTCAGAGTACAGAAGTTACAGAAAATAACACTCGCACCTCTGTTGCAACAGGGTTCACGCGTACATTAACGAGCAGCGGAGAAGGTTTCTTTCGTGCTCAACAGGTTCCTCCGGGAATTTATACTGTTACTACTTCCGCAACTTCCGGTTTCGGCGCCACCACATTAAACAATGTCAATGTCGGTGTCGGACGAACCACCCAGTTAGATATTAATCTAACTATCGGACAGGGAACGACAGTTGTTGATGTTACCGCAGGCAATGAAGCGGGTGCTATTGACCCGACAGCTAGCCAAACCACAACAAATATTACCACCAGACAAATCGAAACGATCCCTGCTGGTACAAGTTTTGACAGTTTGTTGAGATTGTCTCCGCAAACGAGACCGGAAGCTAAATCCGGCGGTTTTCAAGTTGATGGCGCGTCCGGTTCAGAAAACTCGTTTATCATTGACGGGCAGGATGTCAGCAACTTTAAATCTAACAATCTTAATGGCGTAAATAATATTCCGACCACTTTAGTACAGGAAATATCAATCAAAACCAGCGGTTTCGATGCCGAATTCGGCGGAGCCACCGGCGGCGTTGTCAGTGTTGTTACAAAAGGCGGAAGCAATCAATTTAGAGGTATTTTCGGTGCTGAATTTGAATCATCTAAGCTTAACGCCAGTCCGCGTCCTTCATTAGTAAGAGTTTTGGACCCGACAACGGCTAACGGCAATACTGCGGAGTATGTTGCGCCTCCGAAAACAGGAGCAACGAACTTTTTCCCGACTGCTCAAATAAGCGGTCCGATTATTAAAGATAGATTATTCGGATTAGTTAACTACAGCAAACAGATTTTCGAGAATACTCGGACGTCAAGGTATTTTAATAACGCAGTGTCATCAAGACGTGTTTTGAGTAATCAAGTAGAATACAAAAACAAAACAATTTATGAATATGCGTTTGCTAGACTGGATGCCAATCCGTTTAACAGTCTTCGTTTGACTGGAACGTATCTTTGGAATCCACAGATAAATGAAGGCGGAATACTTCCGGGCAGCATCAATATCGGTACCGGTGTTCCTTCAGCTGTGCTTGGCGGAATAAGATATACCGGAGCGGATTTGATTGCTCAGCAGGGTGGTCGCGTAAATTCAAATAACGTGACTTTCCAAGCGGTTTATACGCCTACCAGTAATTTAGTACTTACCGGTAGATTTTCAAGAGGATTCCTCAATGAAAAACCGACGGCATACGGTGTACCTAACGGTACGAGATTACAGTGCAGCGCAGTTCCGGCTGTAAGTGCAAATCAACCTATCAACTATGCAGCTATTTCTGGTTGCGCACAAGGTTTTGAAAACTTCGGTGTAAACCGTTTGACCAATAAAGAAGTTTCAATCAAAACCAACTATGAAGTTGATGCTTCTTACAATTTGAATGGATTTCTTGGTAATCACCAGTTAAAAGGCGGTTATTCAAACTCCAAAATCTTTACTGATATTGACTCAAACAGTAACGTTACTACCGGGCAAGTTCAGTTGTTTTACGGAAGAACAATCGGTTCTTTAACTCCGATTGCCGTATCGAGCACTCCTGGTGCTATCGGTGCAGGCGTGATCAGCCGATTCGGACAAATCGCGTCGGGCTTCAACCGCAATCAAGGTATCTATATCCAGGATAAATGGCAGCCGGTTAGAAATCTGACATTAAACATTGGTGTTCGTGCTGAAAAAGAATTCATCCCGACATTCAACGGCGTTCCTATTCAGGTTGCGTATGGTTACGGAGATAAAATTGCTCCGCGCCTTGGTTTTGCCTATGATCCTTTCGGTGATGGTAAAACAAAAATTTTCGGTTCCTACGGAAAATTCTATGACCGTTTGAAATTTGAATTGCCTGCCGGTTCCTTTGGCGGCGACTTCTTCAGAAGAGATTATTTTGAAATTTTTGCTGGTGAAAGATACGATTCGTTCACTCTCGCAAATATTCTGGGTAATTACCAGGGACCGAGCGGTGGTGAATGTCCGAGAGCGGCTACGGGAACTCGCGTAAGAT
Source organism: Acidobacteriota bacterium (assembly GCA_025463125.1). Taxonomy (GTDB): domain Bacteria; phylum Acidobacteriota; class Blastocatellia; order Pyrinomonadales; family Pyrinomonadaceae; genus SXVE01. Next base: position 21,255 of record JAOAPX010000035.1, read on the forward strand.
GTCACATTGACTTACGCGTACCTTCATTAGCTGCCGTTGATCTGAAACCGTTTACTCAACGCGAATTGACTTTTGGCGTAGAAAGAGAATTTTTCGGTAATATGTTATTTACCGCAAGATACACCAATAAGGAAGTTTTGAATGCAGTAGAAGATGCCGGTGCCTTTAACAAATTCAACAGTGAAGTTTATACAATCGTTAATCCCTGTAAAGGTGAGCACCTCAAAATTATCAAAGAAGGCGGTTATGCAGGCTGCGTAGAAGCAGAAAGAAAATATAACGCTTTTCAGCTTATTGCCGAAAGACGTTTTACCAGAGGTCTTTACTTTAACGCAAACTACACTTTCAGCCGTTTGGTAGGCAACTACTCAGGACTCGCCAGTTCTGATGAAAACGGACGTGATGATCCGGGCGTAACCCGTTACTTCGATATTCCGGCTCAGGGATTTGCAGTAGCAACAGGTAAACCCGATAACGGAAGACTGGCAACAGATCGTCCGCACGTATTTAATCTTTACGGCTCATATACGTATGACTGGTTTGGCAGCAAAACTAATGAATCAACATTATCATTGTTTACAACTGTTCAATCCGGAACACCTTTGACCACAACCGTAGAACTTTTCGCCAATGAAATCATTCTTAATGGGCGTGGAGACTTAGGAAGAACAGAAACATTTTCACGAAGTGATATATCTTTACAACACCGTTATCTTTTCGGAAGAGATGATAAATTTGCGATGATATTCAATATCAATGTAGAAAATCTCTTGAATGAACACAACGTAACGGATGTTTTTAGACTCATCACAGATGTCGGTATTGACATCAGTGCTGAAGACGTTGGATTCAGCGATCCCGATCCCAATAATCCGCCGGTGCCTAATGCTACAACAAGAGCTATTAACGCTGCGATTACGAAAGGTTTGGGAGCTGAAATCAGAAGCCTTTTAATGGATCCGAAATTAGTTGATCCCCGTTACAACGCTACCAATCCTTTTCCAACAGCTTTCCAAGCCCCGCGTAGAGTGAGATTTGGATTTCGTTTCCAATTCTAATTTAATAGAATAAGAACGCTTAAAAGCCTGCTTCTTTATGAAGCAGGCTTTTTTTACGTATAAAAACTTACACCGGAAATACTTTTAACCTTAACGAAAGTAGATAGATTTTATACGATGCTTTGATTTATTTATTATATTGTTAAACTTATCTATGCAAATAATGAATACAGTAAAAGGAGTAATAAGCAAGCTTATTACTCCTTTTACTAACATATACCTGACCCGCCAGAAAAATCTTTATGTGAAATAAACTCTGAATTTGCGGTTTTTGTGATTTTGCAAATTTAAATACTCTTTCCCTTTGCTCTCAGCGTTTTTATTAAGTCTTTTATTTGTTGGGCATTTTCGACGTCAGGTTGAAGTTTTAAATAACTTTCTAAAGCGTCTGCAGCTTTATCGAAGCGCTCAAGTTTATCGTACAGTAACCCGAGCTGCCAGTGTATTGATGGAACTGCGGAATTTTTATCCAGCGTTTTTGCCTTGATAAGTGCCTGTTCAGCTTCATTAAAATTGCCGTTAATTCTTAAAACCATTCCGTATTGAAGAGCAGCGCTTATCGACTCGGGATTGATATGTGTCGCTGCTCTGAAAGCCTCTATTGCTTCTTTCATTTGTTTGAGGTTATAAGCTGCCAGACCAATCATATAAAAACTGGAAAAGCTGCGCTGATTTACCGTGATAGACTTAATTAAATACGGCAGCGCTTCATAATATTGTTGACGCCTGACGTATTCAGTTCCGAGACGATTAAGAACATCGTAGTATTCGGGATAAATTTCTAAAGCCTTTTTCAAAGTTTCAATTCCCATTAATGTGTCTTTTGAATTTTCAAGTTGTGAAACTGCTTTTTTGTACAAACTAACAGCCGGTGAGGGAACATCTTGTACAAAAACCACACCTGCGGGATTTAATTCGCTGATGTTAACCTTGCGTTTATCTAACTTCAAATAAATATCAAGATAGACATTGTCAGAAGTTCTTACGTTACCAAACGAGTAGTTAGTGATAACTGCATCATGTATCTCTTCCAGATAATTAGTTCTATAAGGTAAAATCTTAACCTTATAATTGCCTGAAGAAATGCCGCCGAAAAAATAGCGACCTGAACCGTCAGTTTTTACTCTTTTCAGAGTCATATAAACATCGTCTAACAACTCCACGTAAATTTCGGCGACAGGTCTTCGGCTAGCGGCATCAAAAACAAAACCAGAGATAGAGTTACTAGTTTGAGATTGTGCATAACTTAATACAGCCGTCAGAAGAATCACAAAAAATGATAATTGGATTGAACACAATGCTTTTCTCATACCTCAACCTCCTCAAAGCATGTCAATTAGATGTCCCAGTTTTTCCTTTTTAGTTCTTAAATAATGCGCAGCGGGTTCCTGAGATTCAACTTCAATCGGCACGCGTTCGGTAATTTGTAGTCCGGCTTCTTCGAGCGCTTTTAATTTGTCCGGGTTATTGGACATTACGCGGACTTTGCAGAGACCGAGATCGAAAAGTATTTCGGCGCATTGCTGATAGTTTCTCGCATCAATTTCGAATCCTAATTTTTCATTTGCTTCGACCGTGTCGGCGCCTTCGTCCTGTAGAGCATAAGCGCGAATTTTGTTGATGATTCCGATTCCGCGCCCTTCCTGCTGCTGGTAAACGATCGCGCCGCGACCTTCAGCTTCGATCAGCTCCATCGCTTTATTTAATTGCGGACCGCAGTCGCATTTGATTGAACCGAACACATCGCCGGTCAGGCATTGCGAGTGGATTCTGACAAGCGTCGGGGTGTCTTTACGCATTTCTCCCTTGTAAAGAACGACGAATTCCTCGTTGCTGTTCAGCGAACGATAGCCGGCGATTTTGAATTCGCCCGTTTGAGTCGGAAGATTAGCCGCCGCTACCTTTTCAACTGAAATAGTTCGGCTTTTTGGCTGACAATTATTGCTTCGATCTGCTGTCAAATTATAAATCTCCAAAGCGATAAAATTAGATATTTAGAGGAATTATAACTCTAAACCGCCAAAATTTATATACCTGAAGTTTAATATAGATGTTTTTGTCGGATAATGAGAAAAATGGGTTTTTAGCGAGCAAAAGAGAAAAAGACTGTGCGCCGAAGTTCAAATTCGAGCGTGACAGTCTTTAATCCGCAACGTGATTTATAATACTATTTTTGATTTTCTTCAGGCGGTTCCGGTTTCGCAGAGTCTTTTTCCTCACCGGTTTCCGCTTCATTATGAGCAAATACGGCGCTGGCGCTGTCACCGAATATACGTGATAAAAGACCGCTTAATACTTCTGAAGCTTTGGTCGGTTCGGTTTCGTTTGCGTAGTTAAGGGATCGCGTTTCTTCAACCTGCGCGAAAACGTAATCGAGTTTTATGAGTTCGGCGGTAATATGGCGACAAAACGAGCAGTTTGTGAGATGTTTAACGAGCGGCTGTGATTGGCGCTGATTTAAGTTTCCTTCGACAAAAGCAGCGAGCGAGTCTTCGTCCAAATGAGTATCTCCGGATAATTCAGAACCGTTAACCGATGAGCGAACGGGCAGAAAACTGTCGAGCAGCCGTTTAATCTGCGCATCCTGAGAATCAATTGTCCTCTTATTTTCCATTTTTATATCAGCCCTCCGAACAGAGAGACGTAAACACTTTATAATATTTGCACAAGAAATAATTGCTAAAACGAAACCGGTTCTTTTATATTTGAACAGATTTAAGTTCAGGTTGTCATTAAATTGCGGTAAAGGCTCGCTCCGGCGAGGTCTTCAGTCGCAAGCGACAGGCAAATATCAATTTCCTCGCTTTTCAGTTTATGACCGGTTTGCAGCTCGCTTCGGAAATTCTGCAAAACTTTGGCGTAACATTTTTCGAGCCAGCGCATAATTGTCGATTCGTGCACGCGGCTGGCTGGTTCTTTTTCGCGCGTCGCCGATTTTCTTTGCAGCCAGTCGCGCAAAGGAGACGATTCGTTTTCAACGAGCCGCGCGATTTCGCGCAGTTTCAAATTGTCAACATGATAATAAAGCAGCAGAAGTTTTTCGTGATCGTCGAGATTGGCAAAAGCCTTTTCGAGCCCGTAAAGCGTCGCCTTACGATAACGTTCTTTCGAAATATGTTCGAGCATTTCGCTTTCGCCGCCGCGCGGAGATTCGGCAAAAGCTGCGTGCGCAGAGCCTTCGCCGACGGTTTCCGTCATTTCATCGAGCGAAACTTCGTCGTGCGACGTGCGGTGCAGATCGACCAGCGAATGCCAGATAACCGTTCGCAGCCAGCCTCGCAGGCTTCCGCGACCGCTGTAAGTCGCAAATTTAGAGACGCGTTCGCCGTCAACCACGCGCGTGCCGTAAAGCTCCACGTAAACCGTATCGATGACGTCCTGCGCGTCGATTTCCGTCTTCGCTAAATGCCGCGCGACTCTTTCCAAATAAGAGCGGTGCTGCTGATCGAATTCCCACCAGGCAAGCTCGCTTCCGTTTGCGCATCCGACCGCGAGAAATAAATCGTCGGCTAAAACCTGGCTTAAAAAGTTTTGCAATTCTTCGAGATTCGGCTGGTCGGGCAGAGCGGATGCGAGATATTTTTGCGCCGTTTTTCGCAGCGAATCTTTAAAGCAATCGCTGCGAACGCCGAAATTCGGAGAGTTCGCGTGACAGCGGGCGAATATTTCGTCCATTAAAGGTTCGCACTTGCTGATTAAATCTGTATTTATTGAGGATTCAGGCAACATCAGATTTCGTATTATAAACAAATTTCTATATTTACACTAGCTTTCGTTTGAACAGCGTAAATATATATATATTAAACGTTTAACGTTAAAATAACGTTGAAATTCGGCAGAGAGCCGGAGCTTTTTTTGTTTAACTGCCGACATTCGATTCAAGCCCTGAAGTTTGCGGCGAAAACTTCGGCGGCTGGTTTTCGATCTTTTCATCGACATACTGTAGACGATACAACCGCCAGTAAAGTCCTCGAACGCCTAAAAGCTCGTTGTGAGTTCCGGCTTCGCGCAGTTCGCCGTGATGAAAAACCAGGATCCGGTCGCATTTCTGAATCGTTGAAAGGCGATGCGCGATGACGAGCGATGTTCTCGACTGCATAACGCGCTCTACGGCTTGCTGAATCAATTGCTCGGTTTCCGTGTCAATCGAGCTGGTCGCCTCGTCAAGAATCAGGATTACCGGATCGAACGCCAAAGCCCTGGCGAAAGAAATAAGTTGTTTTTGCCCGACGGAAAGCCCTGCGCCGCGCTCTTTAACAAGCGATTCGTAACCGCCTGCAAGCTTGTTTACGAATTCGTCGGCGTGAACTTCCGCCGAAGCCCAGCGAATTCTTTCTTCGCTTATACGATTGTTTCCGAGCTGAATATTTTCTTTTATCGACCCGCTGAACAGAAAAACGTCCTGCAAAACGACGGCGAAATTTTCGCGCAGATCACGCAAATCCCATTCGCGCACGTCGACGCCGTCAAGCAGAATGCTGCCTTTCTGCACATCGTAAAAGCGCATTAAAAGATTTGTTACGGTCGTTTTGCCCGAACCCGTATGACCGACGAGCGCGACCGATTCGCCCGGGTTGATCGTGAAAGAAATGTCTTTTAACACCCAATCGTTTTCTTTGTAAGCGAACCAGACGTTGCGAAATTCGATTTTCCCCGCGGCTTTGCCGGTTTTTTTCGGCGCGGCGGGCGTTTCAATGGCGATCGGCAAATCGAGCAGGATAAAAATGCGGTGCGAAGCGACGATTGCCGCCTGAAGCACGTTGAATTTATCGGATAAATCGCGAATCGGCTGAAAAAGCTGCTGCGAATATTGCACGAAAGCGATAACGACGCCGGCAGTCAAAATTTGTTCGCCGGCTGACATTTGCGTTAAGATTTCATACCCGCCGAACCATAAAATAAGCGCGATGCCGATCGCTCCGATGAAATCCACCAGCGGATAAAAAATCGAGTAATAATAAATGGTTTCGATATTGGCGTTGCGGTAATCGTCGTTGATCTCGTCGAAACGATTCTGCGCTTTCCGCTCGGCGTTAAAAAGCTGAACGGTTTGCGCGCCGGAAATATATTCCTGCAAAAAAGCGTTGAGTTTGGCGTTTCGCGTGCGAACTTTATCAAAACCCGAACGCGCCTGTTTGCGAAACCAGTTGGTCGCGGCAAATAGAAGCGGAATCGTGATTAAGGAAACAAGCGCGAGCTTCCAGTCGAGATAAAACATTTGCGCGATAATCGCGAAAATAATGACTAAATCGCCCAAAACATCTATCACGCCCGACGTGAAAAGCTCATTTAACGCGTCAACGTCCGACGTAATTCGCGTAACAATGCGCCCGACCGGATGTTTGTCGTAGTAGGCGACTTCCTGTCTTTGAAGCTTCGTATAAACCTGCGTGCGAATGTCGAACATTACCTTTTGCCCGACATTGTTGAGCAGGATTTCCTGCACGTAAGAAAAAATAAAGCGAAATAGGAATAACCCGAAAAACGCCAGCGCGAAAATCCACAAACCGCCGGTTTGTTTCGGCGTAATATAATCATCTACTGCCGACTGCGTAAATCGCGCCTGAAAACTGAATAATATATTAGACGCGACAGTCAGAACGAGCGCCACTACCGCCAGGTGCCAGTAAGGTTTAAGATAGCTCATCAAACGCTTGACGACCTGCCAATCGTATGTTTTACCGATCCCTTCTTCTTCGTGAAATTTTTTGGCTTCTTCCGACATCTGATTTTAGATTTTAGATTTTGGATTTTGGATTAGCAATGTATTAATTCACTATTTATGACATAATTTAAGACGAAGCGCGGTCGGCTTAACAATCCAAAATCTAAAATTCATATTCTGAAATTTAAATGAGCCGTTTTATCAACGAACACAAAGACAACTGGCAGCGTCTCGAAGATTTGCTCTCGCTGCTTCGCGGAAATTCTCTGCGCGGGCTTTCGCGGGCTGAAGTGCGCGAATTCGGCGAGCTTTACCGCCGCGCCGCGTCCGATCTCGCCATCGCCCGCAGCGAAACGCGCGACCCGAAATTGATCAATTACTTAAACAGCCTTGTTATACGCGCTCACGGTAAAATTTATCGAGCCGAAAATCAGGGCGCGGATTTAATATGGCAGTTTTTCGCGCGCGATTTTCCGCAGGCTTTCCGCCGCACATGGCGTTTCGCGGCGTTCTCTTTCGCCGTATTCGCGCTTTTCGCCGTCATTTCGTTTCTGCTCAGCTACAACAGTTTGACTTTTGCGGACGAACTCGGTGTCGGCGATGTGCGAATTGCGGCTCAAATGAAAATGAAATGGTGGGAAAGTCTTAACCAGTCGAATCAGATCGGTTCGAGCGCGATACTGACAAACAATATCCTCGTCGCTTTCAAAGCCTTCGCTTACGGCGCGTTTTTCGGTATCGGCACGCTTTACGTATTGATTTTCAACGGTCTTCACATCGGCGGCGTTTTGGGCGTCTGCTACAAAGTCGATCCAGCTTTCGGCAACGACCTGGTAACTTTTATGGTCGGTCACGGCGTCATCGAATTGTCGTGTATTTTTATCGCCGCCGGCGCGGGATTGCTGATCGGCTACTCGATGATTAATCCGGGCGATTTGACGCGCGCGCAGGTTTTGAAAAAAAGCGGTCTCGAAGCCGTCCGCCTCGCAATCGGCTGCGCGATTCTTCTTTTCATCGCCGGAATTATCGAAGGCTTTCTGTCGCCTTCATCGCTTCCGGCGGCTGTAAAATACGGCACGGGAATTACCACTGGAATTGCGATGTATTCGTATTTGTTTTTAGTCGGAAGGGAGGAAAACGCAGATAACAGTGAAATTAAGGCGCACGGAGTTTAAATATGCGAAACCTTGAATTAATCATATATTATGATTAAATATTTTGATTAAAAAGCCGCGGCTTTCCTTTCGCGCGTTCGGTGATGTATCGCGCGATGAGATTTATTTCTGTCGATAGAATTTTCGAAAGTTTACGCTTCAGCCGTTGTCGGGTCGATAATGTTTTTGACTTCCGAAACCCGATTCGCGGGAAAATCGCCCTGGCTGGCGTGCTCGCGCACCATTTCCTCGTTCGCCGCGATATAAACGCAGTATATTTTATCGCCGGTGACGTAGCTTTGAAGCCATTGAATCTGCGGACCCATCCCTCTTAAAACGCCGCAGGACTTTTGCGAAATAGCCTGAAGCTCCTGCGCGGATAAATTTCCGGCATCCGGAATATCTCTTTCGATTACATATTTGGGCATATATGAAACTCCTTTATAGAAATAGTTATAGAAAAGTAATTTGTTTTTAAACAAAACAGAAAATTCAAAAGTTTCGCCTGTCATTACCGCATATTTTAATGAAATCAAAACCAGCGATTGAGTTGTCAGGTAAAACGCACACATGTAAGTGATGGCAAATAAGTAATCTTGGCAATGAAGCAGCCGTTTCGCCCTCACATCCAATAACTTGTTCGGCGCGTTTTCAATACAAACCTATTTGCCTGGTAAATAATCAGGGTTTAGCTTCGTAGACCAAATTAAAAGGCGTTTCCGTCGCCCGGCGAAAATGTGAAAAACCGCCTTGCGTTATCACCTCTTTCATCTTCGTTTCGCCTGCCTGCGCTCCCAACGCCAGCCCGACTTCCTGCGAAAGCGAAGCTGGAGTGCAGATCAAGGTCGATGCCGAATAAAAGGCGCGTCCGATCGGGTTTAGATTATCCTTAACGTCGTCGTGAGCGAACGGCTCGACAATCATCCACGTTCCGTCCGAAGCCAGAGATTCCCTGACGTGAGTGGCTGCGCCGACGGGATCGCCCATATCGTGCAGACAATCGAAGTAAGTTACAAAATCGTAATCGCCGCCGGGAAAATCTTTCGCCCTGGCGACTTCAAATGAAATACGCCCGGCAACGCCGCCTTCTTCGGCACGCCGGCGCGCCAGCTGGATTGATTCGTCATGGTAATCAAAGCCGGTGAAAGTCGAATTCGGATATGCCTGCGCCATTAAGATGGTTGAAGCCCCGAGCCCGCAGCCGATGTCAGCTACTTTCGCGCCGTCTTTTAATTTTTCTTCAACGCCGTCAAGCGCCGGTATCCAGGAATTAACGAGATTCGCGGAATATCCCGGACGAAAAAACATCTCCGTTCCGCGAAAAAGTCCAGCATCGTGTTCGTGCCAGCCAAAGCCCTCGCCCGTGCGAAATCTTTCTGTCAGCTTCGGCACGGCTCGAAGCGCGGAAACCGCGAGCAGAAACGCGCCGGGCAGGTAAACCGGACTTGATTCATCAGCCAGCGCAAAGGCTTGTTCCTCCGAGAGAAAATAATTTTGATTTTCTTCGTCATATGAAACGTAACCGCCCGCCGCCTGCGCGTTGAGCCATTCGCGCACATAGCGCTCGTTTGTTTGCGTAAGTTCGGCTAATTCGGCGGGAGTAACCGCTTTGCCTGCCTGAGCCATCGCTTTGTATAAACCGAGCTTTTCTCCTATAACAACTAGTCCGGCGTGCATCGTCGCGCCGAAATCCGTAATGCATCTTCCCAAAAATTGATGTAATTTTTCTTCCTGGATAACCATGAGATCCTCCTTTTTGCCTGGATTTAAAATGCTTGTGTTAAAAAGAAGTGCCGAACCAATGATTATGCGGAATAATTCTGCGTAAGGGTTAAAACTCGCGGATTGTCAGGATTTATTCTTGATAAACACAATGTCTTATGTGTTCCAAGGAATGTTCCGCATAATAATCTTATTGCACGAAACAATAATACATCAAACTTTTTGTAAAACAGCATAATTATTTCGATATGCATTCAAAAGTTAAATTGTTTAACTGTAAGTGTGCGGCATTGCCGGATGCGGTATCAAAGCTATAGCGCGGGGGAGATATTTAATACTAATTCTTACTCAAGCGTTATATCTTGTTTCACGAGCAGAAATTCCGTTCCGCCGATTCGCTTCGTTATTTACCTGTTTGAAAATCAATGCGATATTCGCAAAATGACCGCTAAACGTTAAAGCAAGCCTCTTTCCTTTACTCTCAGATAAGTTTCCAGAAGGCGCGGCGCGAGCGTTTGAGTCGTTACGTCGAGCGCCAGCCCTCCGATTGTTTCGACCATTCTCAAGGCGGATTCGCGCTGGTGAATAATTTCTTCAGCCGCCGATTGCGTGAAAACTTCTTTTACTTCTTTGGGAACCCGGCTGACCGCGGCGTTTAAATCCCTGTCGCCGATTGTGACAACGAGCGGCAGATGGCGCGGGCGCAGCAATTTGAGCGAATTTAACAATTCTTTTGACGAATCTTTATCAACCAGATCGGTCAGGATTACGACGAACGAGCGTTTTTTCGAGTTTGAAGCGATGAATTGAAAAGCTCTGGCGTATGACGGCTCGATCAATTCCGGTTCGAGATCGTGCAGCGTTTCGAGAACGGCTTCGATGTGTTCGAAACCTTTTTTCGGCGGCAGATATTTTTTTATTTTGCGCCCGAAAACGACCAGTCCGCAATTGTCGCCGCCGCGCGAAGACGCCGACATCAGCGCGAGCGCCGCGTGAATCGCCGTATCGAATTTAGTTTCATCGCCGATTCTGCCGGTCATCAGGCGTCCCGCGTCAAGCGCGATAATGATATTTTGATCGCGTTCGATCTGATATTGCCGCGTCGTTAAACGCGAACGCCGCGCGGTCGCCGTCCATGAAATATGCCGCAGCTCGTCGCCGCGCACATAATCGCGCATCGATTCAAATTCGCGTCCTTCGCCGCGCCTGACCGATTTTCGCTGAATCGCAAGATAACTTCTCGCGCCCAGCGCTTTCAGTTCGATTTCGCGCGCGCGGCGCATATTCGGATAAACTTTGACCGATTGCGGCTTGTTCAGATCGCTTTGACACCAGATCAAGCCGAATCTTGAAAGCCAGCGGACGGCAGTTCGACCGAACTTGTAATTTCCGCGTTTCGGCGGCGTTAAAAGATAGAAAAAATCGGCGCCTGTTTCGGCTTTGACCGTTAAATCAGCTTCGCGCGTTTCGCTTAAAATCATTTCCGGCGGAAATTCGTCTTTGATAATAATGCGGTAATCGTTCGGCGAATCGTTTTCGACGCGAAGACGAATCTGAGCTTCGTCGCCGATGGCAAAACGCCTTTCAAACGAACGCGTAACGGTAAAACCTTCCGGCAAACGACGGCTTATAAAATAATCTACCAGTGCGAAAGCGATCAGAAGCACGTCGTAAGCGAGCACGAGCGAGCGCAAAAACGGGTAATTCCATGAAAGCGAAAGCGGAATGAAACCGGCGGCGAGCAGTATGAAAAATCGGCGTGAGAAAACGAATCGCATAAATTCACGGCTGATTATACAGCAAACTTATAAAAGCTGAAATATAAATTAACGGTTGCGCCGCCCGGGCATTTTGTGCAAATCAGCGTCTGAAATTTTCGAATGCGGCGAGAAATTTTTTCATAAAACAAAATTTCGGAAATTTTGTTTGAGTTTTAATTCATCCGAATATGCGTTTTATAAAGTTTTATAAAGACGTTGAAAATTAAGGAAATCGTTAAGAAAATTTCTGCGCTTGATACAACTAAAACGCCCGTTTGCTGCACAAACAAGCTGTGATTGAAAAATCTGCGGAGGCGCGTTTTGAAAATTTTTCTATTTTTGTTCATAACTCTTTTCACGTTTAATGTTTTCGGGCAAACGGAACGCAAACAAATTACCGGAAACAACTCCGGAACGGCTAAAATCTATCTTGCGAAAGACAAGGGCGGCGAGGCTGGCGAAGAAGCGGAAGTTTTTTCGACCACGGACGTTCCGATTTACTGCGTCGTGTATCTCGATTCACTCGCGCCGGCGCTCGTTAAAATGAATTTTATCGCCGTAAAAGTGCCGGGCGTAAAAGCCGAAACAAAAGTTATTTCAGTCAATTTTCAAACCGACGGCAGCCAGGATCGCGTGAATTTTACAGGAAAGCCCGACGGCTTCTGGGTTGCGGGCGAATACCGCATAGACGTTTTTATCGACGGGAAAGAAGCGGGAAATAAAACGTTTGAAATCCGCAAAGCGACAAACAACGATCTTCAGCCGGTGAGATCGACCGCCATCAAACACCTCGTGCCCGCGAAAACGAAGCCGAAAACCGCCGCTCGCGCCGGCAAGAATTAATCTGCTCCGACCGGATTTCAAACGCCGCGTTTCGTCTGTTGGCGATAAAATCGTATGACAAGAAAGCAGAATTGAGCTTGCCGCCTGCTGGCACATCTATTGCAATTAACTGTCTGCAAAACGGAGGGAATTATAAAATGGGTGATACATCAGTTCAAAAAGTTATGTCGGCAAATTCGCCTCACGGTGAAATGGGTCAAAAATATCTCGCTTCAGGCATCAATATAGCGATGCGTTTATGGGAAAATCAGGAACCGAACGATAATAAGGAAATGCAAAAGCGTGATTATGAAACGGTCGGTTACGTAATTAAAGGCAAAGCCGAGCTGCATCTGGAAGGACAGATGATTTTGCTCGAAAAGGGCGATTCGTGGGTCGTGCCGAAAGGCGCTTCGCACACTTACAAAATTCTCGAAACTTTTACAGCGGTCGAAGCGACTACGCCGCCCGCGCATGCTCACGGGCGCGATGAAGCGTAAAACACTCAATTAAAAATCGGGCGAAATAAAAACCGGTAATAAAGACCGGAATAAAGACAAAAACGTAATAAAAAAGCCTTCAGCAATGCCGAAGGCTTTTTTATTACCGTAATATCGTAAAGGTGAAAGATTACCAACGGCTTCCGCCGCCGCCGTAACCACCTCCGCCGCCGCCGCGATTACCGCCACGACCGCCTCCGCCTCCGCCTCCGCGATTACCGCCACCTCCTCCGCCACCGCGATTACCGCCACCTCCTCCGCCGCCGTAACCGCTGCGACCGCCGCCGCCGCCGCCGCCAAATCCGCGATCTTCGCGCGGTTTAGCTTCGTTTACGGTTAATTCGCGACCGTTGACTTCTTTACCGTTGAATTGATCAATCGCGCTTTCGCCTTCTTCTTTGCTCGACATTTCGACAAAGCCGAATCCGCGCGAACGTCCTGTTTCGCGGTCTTCAACGACATTTGCTGATTCGACTGTACCGACCTGACCGAATAATTCTTCTAAATCGTAGCTTGTTGTGCTAAAGGAGAGATTTCCCACGTAAAGTTTCATATTTTTAATAATTTTCCTCGTTTCCCAAAAAAAAGTTCGGGAAACATTCAAAAGAAGCGTCGAATCGAAAAAGCTTCGGAGAAACGGTAATCTAGCGAAGAATTGCGTTCGGATGCTCAATGTGTTGCAGAGCGACTTCTATAACCAAAAACCTGCCTAGCTCTCGAACGATCCAGAACGCCGTCGAATAAAACTTTATCAGATGGGCGCATCACCGTTGATGCGCGAGAGAAGGATTAACAATTGATATAATGCACATTTTGCCAAATGTTTGCAAATTCGGTCTTTAAAGTGGGTCTCTAATCGACTTATATGCGGTAAGCTCCGCCAAAGCCTTGACGAAATTCGGTGCGGATTTCGATAATTACCAATTTTCAGAAAAACAATTTAATCGCGTTTTCAGTATATTCAACTTATAATAAATCCAACGAAATTAAACGTATTTTGACGGAGAATCTTACACGCAATGAATAAATTCAAATACACAACAATTATATTTCTCGCCGCTTTGATTGCGGGAATAATCCCGGCAAAAACCGGCAGCGCGCAGCAGAGACAAAACAATATGCGAGAACACGGGGAGATGCAGACGATGGTCGAGGATGTGCATTCTTATTCCAATCCTCAGATGATCAAGGTCAGTCACGTCGATCTTGACTGGAATGTTTTATTTGACAACAAAATGCTGCGCGGAACGGCGACTTTGAGCTTTGAACGCGCGGCAAACGCTGAAAACGCGCCGCTCATTCTCGATACGCGCGATTTAACAATCGAAAAAGCCGAAACCTCAGCCGACGGTAAGCGTTTTACGCCGACGCGGTTCGCAATCGGAGCGAAAGACGCAATTCTCGGCTCGCCGCTAACGATCGAGTTGCCGGCAAAGGCACGAAGCGTCCGCATTCATTACTCGACAAGCCCGAACGCATCCGGTTTGCAGTGGCTGACGCCCGAACAGACGGCGGGCAAAAAATCGCCGTTTATGTTTTCGCAGGCGCAGGCGATCCACGCTCGCTCGTTTATTCCGCTTCAGGATTCTCCGCAGGTTCGCATTACATATTCGGCACGCGTTCGCACGCCGAAAAATCTGCTTGCCGTGATGAGCGCCGAAGGAAATTCTCGAACCGCCGCTCGAAACGGCGATTATCGCTTTAACATGACGCGCCCGATTCCGCCTTACCTGATCGCGATTGCCGCCGGCGATTTGCGGTTCAAAAGACTTGGAAAACGCACGGGCGTTTATTCCGAACCTTCGATGATCGAAAAATCGGCGTTTGAGCTCGCAGACACTGAAAAAATGGTCGAAGCGACGGAGAGGCTTTACGGCGCGTATCGCTGGGGAAGATACGATATTCTCGTTTTGCCGCCTAGTTTTCCGTTCGGCGGAATGGAAAATCCGATGCTGACGTTCGCGACGCCGACAATTTTAGCCGGGGATAAAAGCCTCGTTTCGCTCGTCGCGCATGAGCTTGCGCATTCCTGGTCCGGCAATCTTGTGACAAACGCGACGTGGCGCGATTTCTGGCTGAACGAAGGTTTTACGACGTATCTCGAACGCCGCATTATCGAAGCCGTCTACGGCGTTCCGCGCCGCGAAATGGAAGCGACTTTAGGACGCCGTTCGCTCGAAGAAGAATTGTCGGACATGGACGATCGCGATCAGATTTTGCACGTCGAGCTAAAGGGGCGCGACCCGGACGAGGGATTTACAGGCGTTCCATATGAAAAAGGCGCTTTGTTTCTGCGGCATCTCGAGGAATCCGTCGGTCGGGAAAAATTTGACGGATTCGTTCGAAATTATTTCGACAGCCACGCTTTTCAAAGCATCACGACCGAAACTTTTGTTGAATATTTAAACAAAAACCTGCCGGCATCGAATCCGAAAGTTTCACGCGCAGACATCGACGAATGGATTTACAAAGCCGGTTTGCCTGGAAACGCGCCGCAGCCTCGATCCGACGCTTTCCGTAAAGTAGAAATTCAGGCGCAGAATTGGATCGACGAAAAAATTACGGCAGCGGCGATTCATCCGGAAAACTGGACGACGCAGGAATGGCTGCATTTTCTCGGAAGTCTGCCGCGCAACGTCGGCACGCGGCGAATGAGCGAGCTCGATGACGCGTTTCGCCTGACAACTCGCGGAAACTCGGAAATCGCGTTTCAATGGCTTTTGATGGCGATTCGCAACAATTACGAACCGGCTTACCCGCGTCTCGAAGAGTTTTTAACAACCATCGGTCGTCGCAAATTCGTCAAGCCTTTATTCGATGAACTCGCCAAAACTCCGAATGGAAAAGCGCGCGCCAACGAGATTTATAAAAAAGCGCGACCGGGATATCATCCGATCACGGTTGCGACGGTTGACGAAATTTTGAAATGGAACGTTTCGCAAACTTAAGAAAACAAAAGCTTGTTTTCGCACGAGAGGCGCGGGCATTTTCACGTCCGCGCCTCTCCGCGCCGGGTGCATGGAAACTTATTCTGTTGAATTACCGACGGTTTTAAGCGGCAATTTCATTTTTAATACGATAAAGCCAATTTAATGCGATAAAGCCAACGATCCGGTCTTTCTCTCTGTCTTTTTCTCTCTCTCTGTAAAAATATGAACAAAAATTATTCCGCGCATAGCTCGTCCGCCTGTGTCGCGTTCGCGCTTTGCCTGTTTTTCGCTTTTTCGTTACCCGTTTATTCTCAAGCCGCGTATTTTCCGCCCGCAGGCGACGCATGGGAAAGACGCACGCCGCAGCAATCTAAAATCGACGCCGGAAAATTAAAAGAAGCGATCGATTTCGCCGTCGCCAGCGAATCGAAAGCGCCGCGCAATCTCGAACTCGCTCATTATCAAACTTTCGGGCGCGAACCGTTCGGCGAAGCCGTCGGCGCATTCAAAGAGCGCGGCGACCCGACCGGAATCATCTTGCGCGGCGGTTATATCGTCGCCGAATGGGGCGATCCGAATCGCGTAGATATGACGTTCAGCGTAACGAAAAGCTTTCTCTCAACGGTTGTCGGCTTGGCTTTCGACCGCAAATTGATAAAAAGCCTTCAGGAACCCGTGCGAAATTATTCCGCGCCGGTTTCAATTTACAGTTCGACGGAAAAATACGACGAAGCGGAAAAATTCGGTAAATCGCGGTTGCTTGAAATGTTTGAAACCGAACACAATCGAAAAATCACATGGGAACATCTTTTGCGGCAAACAAGCGATTGGGAAGGAACTCTCTGGGGCAAGCCGGAATGGGCGGACAGACCTGACAGGGACGCAAACAACTGGCTTAACCGCAAAAGAAACGAGCCGGGAACGGTTTACGAATACAACGACGTCCGCGTCAACGTTCTCGCGCTCGCGGCGCTAAACGTTTGGCGAAGACCGCTTCCGCAGGTTTTGAAAGAATACGTGATGGACGAAATCGGCGCTTCGAACAGCTGGCGCTGGACGGGTTATGAAAATTCATGGGTCGTTTTAGACGGCTTAATCGCGCAATCGGTCAGCGGCGGCGGGCATTGGGGCGGCGGAATGTTTATCTCGGCGCGCGATATGGCGCGGTTCGGTCTTTTAACTTCGCAAAACGGGAAGTGGGGCAAGCGGCAAATTCTTTCCGAAGAATTTATCAGGCAGGCAAAAACTCCGACCGCCGCGCAGCCGACCTATGGATTTATGAACTGGTTTCTCAACACAGACAGAAAATATCTGCCGAGCGCGCCGGCTTCGGCTTTCGTTCACGTCGGAAACGGAACGAATATCATATATGTTGATCCGTCAAATAATCTCGTCATCGTCGTGCGATGGATTGAAAACGGTAAGATTGACGAGTTTATTCAAAAAATCAACGCCGCTTTGTCTGATTAAGCGAAAAAAAGGTAAAAGGAAAAGATCTTGAGCACAAGAAAAAGCCTTCGGCATTTGCCGAAGGCTTTTTCACGAACATTATAAATGTTCAAAAATTAGTAGCGTGAACCGCCGCCGTAGCCGCCGCCGCTGCCGCCGCGATTTCCACCGCGACCGCCACCGCCGCCGCCGTAACCACCACGACCGCCGCCGCCGCCGCC
This sequence comes from Acidobacteriota bacterium, assembly GCA_025463125.1. Lineage (GTDB taxonomy): Bacteria > Acidobacteriota > Blastocatellia > Pyrinomonadales > Pyrinomonadaceae > SXVE01. The sequence continues at coordinate 38,536 of JAOAPX010000035.1, forward strand.
GCCGAAGCCGCCACGACCACCGCCGCCGCCGCCGCGATCTTCACGCGGTTTAGCTTCGTTTACGGTTAATTCGCGACCGTCGATTTCTTTGCCGTTAAGCGTTGAAATAGCATTTTGTGCTTCTTCTTTGCTCGACATTTCGACGAAAGCAAATCCGCGCGAGCGTCCTGTTTCACGATCTTCAATGATGTTAGCTGATTCGACTGTACCGATTTCACCGAACATTTGTTCTAATTCTTGTGTTGACGTATTGAAAGAAAGATTTCCTACGTAGAGTTTCGTTGACATATGATTATATACCTTTCCCGTATCGGGAATTCTAAGAGAAGTGTCGAATCGAGTGTTACTTCGGAGAAAAACGGTCGGCAACGAAGAATCGGGTTTCGGATGCTCAAAATTTCAAGAGCGACTTCTGCAACTAAAAATAAACCTACTCTCGAACTTATCCGAACAAACCGCTTTTGACGAGTGCATCAATGACGATGCGAGAGTTAAGCATTAACTGTTACTAAGATACAACTATTAATTGAATAGTTGCAAATAAAGTTTTCAATTAGTTTGTAATTATCAAAAACATTTGTTTGTTACACCCCTCAAACCTCCCGTTATTTTCCGTTTTTAAACGGCGGCGAGCCGACAATGAAACGGATTAATTGTTGACCGGTAATCCACTAAATTCTATGTTCACATAATTTAACGTTGAAAGTTTTAGATTTTTACCGCCTGACCGATAAATTCTATTCGAATAATTCTTTAGATTTATGTATGAAATAAAACTTTTAAGATTTTCTCAAAATCAGAGTCGAATTAAAATTTACAGGTGAAAATAACCAGTCTCAGGATAATTAAAACCAGCCACGCTTCACATCCTTTAAAACAACTTTTGCCGTGTTGTGCCCGCTGGCGGCGAAAACTCCGCCGCCCGGATGCGTGGATGCGCCGGTTAAGTAGAGATTTTTGATCGGCGTTTT
>JAOAPX010000049.1 GCA_025463125.1 Acidobacteriota bacterium
TCGAGGTCATCAAATTTACGTTATCGGTCAAATCCTTCCAAACGCCAGCAACTCCTTTTACTTCAGCCTGACCGCCGAGTTTTCCTTCGGTTCCTACCTCGCGAGCCACGCGCGTCACTTCCGACGCGAACGATGAAAGCTGATCCACCATCGTGTTGATCGTATCTTTAAGCTCTAAAATTTCCCCTTTTACGTTTACCGTGATTTTCTTGGAAAGATCGCCGTTCGCCACGGCGGTCGTTACTTCTGCGATATTACGCACCTGACCTGTAAGGTTGTTCGCCATCAGGTTTACGTTGTCGGTCAAATCTTTCCACGTCCCGGAAACGCCTTTAACCTCGGCTTGACCGCCGAGTTTTCCTTCGGTTCCCACTTCACGCGCCACGCGCGTTACCTCGGACGCGAACGATGAAAGCTGATCCACCATCGTGTTGATCGTGTTTTTCAGCTCAAGAATTTCTCCTTTAACGTCCACCGTAATCTTTTTCGAAAGGTCGCCGTTCGCCACGGCGGTTGTCACGTCCGCGATGTTTCGCACCTGACCTGTAAGGTTCGACGCCATCAGGTTTACGTTATCCGTTAAATCTTTCCACGTGCCGGAAACGCCTTTGACCTGCGCCTGACCGCCGAGTTTGCCTTCCGTACCTACCTCTCTCGCCACGCGGGTTACCTCGGACGCGAACGCGCCGAGCTGCGCCACCATCGTGTTTACGGTTTTACCCGTTCGAAGGAATTCGCCTTTGAGCGGGCGACCGTCGATTTCAAGATTAAAATTCTGCGACAGATCGCCTTCAGCCACGGCGCCGATAACGCGCGCGACTTCGGTTGTCGGCTGCGCGAGATCGGTTATTAAAGTGTTGACCGAACTGATACACGACGCCCAGCCGCCGGTCGCGTGGCTTAAAGTCGCGCGCTGGGCGATTTTTCCTTCTTTTCCGACGACTTCGCTGACACGTCCCAATTCGGAAGTAAGCTGTTCATTTTTCTCGATGATTTCGTTGAGGGTGTCATAGATTTTACCTGTGATACCTGTTCGGCTTTCGGGCAGGCGACTTGTAAAATCACCTTTTTTAATTGCCATCAGCACGCTTAAAAGCTGATCCGGATCAAGAAAATCCGTTTTTCCGTGTCCGTTGGTTTTGGTTTGCCTTTTCGCCCCATCACCGTTCGTCTTTGTTTTAGTATTTGCAGCCTTGTCTGTTGAAACAGCCCTCATTTTTGCTTCTCCCCTTCACACTGATATAAATCGGTTTTTAGTCCGCAAAAAATTTATTATTTCTTTTATAGCCCAAGCTTCATAAAGGCATAAACTTAGTGCTTTAAAAGTAATTTTTTGTTCAAAAATTGCGTTTTCTTTTCGGTTTCTAATATTATCTTTATCTATTGACGTGTATTTTATTCATGGACAAATTTGAATACCGAGATTCAAATCATCTTAAAAGGTATCATCTTTTTGCCTTTATTCTCAAGAAATTTATACCTTATTATTTCATTTTAAGAATAAGAAATTTAATAAACCTTTGCATTTACTTGTATCTTATATTTCTTTTATCCTTAGCGAATTTTAAACTTTTACGGATTTAATTTTCAGATCGGCTTTTACCGTAATAAATGTTTTGCGCCGAAAAGGTTCCAACAGATCAGAGGTTTCAACCGAAAAGTTTTAACGGGCGATATAAACAAAAACAATTTTACTAAAGTAAAAATGTTACAGCTCGAAGAGATTTTGAAATGGGCGTATCAATTATGCGGGGCGCGCGAATGTTTCAAATAATAAAACAAATAAAGAACGGCTGAACTAAAAATAACTTTAGTTCAGCCGTTCTTTATTTAATCGCCGCTCAAGTGAAGAAAGCTTGATTTTAATGCAAAAATCTTATTGCAAAGAATTTTAACTTCGCGATTTTCGCTTGATAACCGGTTTCAATTAATAAGCAATAAAATCTACGTTTGCAGATTCTTCAAGTAATGAAACGACTTTTAACGGCTCGACAAAGTTGTAGCGTTTGGAAATCACGTCAACGAATACAGTCTGACCTACTTCGACGGCTGAAAAGCTGTAAAACCCGAATGAATTTGTGTATTCCCTGTGTACAACACCCGTGCTGTCGGTCATTCGGATTAAAGCGTTCATGATGCCGCGCCCTTTAGCGTTTGTCACCCGACCGCCGACATCAACGAAAGCAGCCGTCGGTGTTAATAATTGTCCACAAGGAGTCGGCGCTTGAGATGAAATAAAATCCTGACTGTTATTGTCAGTATCGGAAGCGCCCGCTAATCTTTGCACAGATGTCGCAGATGTGGGCTGAGCGGCGTTCGCGTATTCATTACACACGACCGGCGTAAGCCCATACCCGAGCCGGTCAACAACATTAAGCGTTGAAGTACAATCAGGCAATGCGGCAGTGGTGTTTGTCAGAACAACTTTTCCGCCGCTTGAATCGATTCCCGTCTCGGCAAATGTTGCTGAAGCGTTAAGACTAATGCACGGCAGCGGCGCGCCCGCACGATTATCCGGACTTACGCGAATCACGTAATAACTGAATGCAGCCAAAATCGTTCCGTCCGGAATACCGGCAATGCTCGTCGGAGCGCCGCCGTTGATTTGACCTGCCGTATAATATTGAATCGCAAAAGCGCTTATATTAACCGCTGCCGCCGAATTGTTGTAAAGTTCGATAAAATCCGCATTATAAACGCCGCCCGTTTCGCTTCCGCCGTAAACTTCGCTTATAACAACATCGGCTGAGATCGCAGGCGCGGATTTATAGATTGGTTTTGCCGTCTCGCAGGTTTTATCAGTTTGCGCGGAAACGTTGTTGACGAGGCTTGCGCTTAATAGCAGAGCGCAGACGAATAAAAACTTTAAACTAAGTTTCTTTTTCATTATTAATTTTCTCCAGTAAAGCTAGTTCTAGAAATTATATTCCGCTTACTCGGTAAAAATTAACTCTAGAAATTAATATTCAGATTTCCGGCGGTACATGATTGCAATTTGTTGGCAGTAAATAATACGAGGATGATCTTTCGATCGTTTAATCGAAGGTATATTTAGAAGAGAGTCGCCTTTTTGAGCAGTAAATGTTTTTGCAAAAAGAAATGCATATTTATTTATAACATATTTCTTGTTAAAATGATAGAAACAAGTTTCAACAACATTGTTAAAACTTGTAATTTATAAAAGTGTCTTAATATTTATTTTTGCTGTATTTGTATATTGAACCGCCGGTTTTTCTAAAGTTTTCGTATTTATTTAGATTAAATGTTTATAGTTTTTTAAGTGAATTTCACAGCTTTTATTGTTCGAAAATGAGCAAAGTTCAGAATTTTCTTTAAATATTCCAAAGCATTTCGTTTCCGCATCGTTTTACGTTTGATTAGTTCCCGGAAAAAGAAAAAGGTTGCAGGTTGATTGCATTTTCAAATCTTTTTAATTTTCAAAAGACGTTTCCCGCAATCCTGTTTCTCGCTTTTTCCACATTGAAGTTAAGTGCTAAAAGCATTTTATTCAACTGAAAAATCTATGTGTATTTGAATCTTTAAGGTTTTTATACTATGCAAGTAAAGAAATTATCCTGCATATTTAATAAACAACATTAAGAGTTGAGGCGCAGACTTTTAATGTGAGTTATGAAGTCTTTTTACGCTTTTGTACCCGGGAATGTTTTCCTTTAATTACCTTTAATAAAATAATTACCTTTAATAAAAAAAGAGAACGGCTATATTTCATAGCCGTTCTCTTTTTTTAAGTCGTTAATGGTTGTTGATTAATTTGTTTTAACCGGTGCGGACGGTCGAGCCGGCAGCTTGACGGGGTTTGCCAGTTTTTTCATTATTTCGGCAACAGCACGTTCGAGTTGCGGGTCGGCGCCCGAAAGCACCGATTTCGGATCGTTTTCGACTTCGATGTCCGGATCGACGCCGTAGCCTTCGATAATATATTCGCCTTTCGTGTTGACCAGAGCCGATTCCGGGACGCTGACGCCGCCGCCGTCGATCAAGCCTCCGCGATTCGAAATGCCGACCACGCCGCCCCATGAACGCTTGCCGATCAGCGGTCCCAAACCCGCTTCGCGAAACATATACGGGAAAATATCGCCGTCCGACGAAGAGTTTTCATTTAATATCGCCGCCATCGGTCCGTAAAATACTCCGTCCGGGTATGTGTTCGGCAAATCGCTTGTACGCGAGTAATTAACGCCCAGAACTTTGCGTCGAAGACGTTCGATCAGCATTCTCGAAACATTCCCGCCGCCGTTTGCGCGAACGTCGACGACCATGCCTTCTTTATCGAGCTGAGGGTAAAAATACTTGATAAATTCGCGTATCCCGTTTGCTCCCATATCCGGCACGTGTATATAGCCGACGCGCCCGCCGGTCATCTGTTCGACGCGGCGACGATTCGCCGTGATCCAGTCAAGATAAATCAGATTGCTTTCGTCCGTAATCGGGCGATAAGAAATCGTTCTCGCGCCCTGAGTTGTCGGCGAACCGTTGACGACCATTACAACGGGAGCGTCAGAGCGATTTCGCAGATATTGATAAATATCTTTGTCCGCGGTTACGTCTTCCCCGTTGATTTGCAGAATGTAATCTCCCTGTTTTACATCAACGCCGACTTCGGTCAGCGGCGAGCGATAAATCTCTTCCTCGTTTTGCCCTTCGTAAATTTTGGCGATGCGGTACCGGTTTGAATTCCTGTCGATTTCAAAACGCGCCCCGGGCAGAGCGACGCGCGGGCGCGAAGGAATATTAAAATCGCCGCCTTCGATATACGCGTGCTGAACGGTCAGTTCGGAGATCATCTCGCCGATCACGTAATTTAAATCGGAACGATGCGCGACATACGGCAGCCAGGTTTTGTATTCGTCGCGAACTTTCGCCCAGTTGTAACCGTGCATATTCGGCACATAAAACCAATCGCGGTAACGTCGCCAGACTTCGTTGAAAATCTGGTTCCATTCTTCCGCCGGATTAATTTCGGTTACCAAACCGGCGGTCGAAACGGTTTTTTTCGAATTCGCGCCCTGCGGCGCGGCGTCCATCAAAGTAAAGCCTGCGCCTTGTCCGGCAATAACTTTTGAGCCGTCGGCGGAAAGCGAATAACTGCCGACGCCTTCGAGCAGGCTTGTTTCCTTGCGGTCTTTGATCGAAAAAATACGCAGCGACGTCTGCCTGTCCGATTGTCGCCCGTAATAAAACGGCGCGCCGACGAAATAAAGCAAATGTCCGGTTTTAGCCGTCAAACCGCCGTAGTTTTCCGGCGGAAGCGGAACGCGCGTCGTTCGTGCGGCGATGCCCTCGAAATCTATTATTTCGGGTTTCGGCGAAACAATGTTTTTCTTTGCCGCGTCAATCGCGGCGGCGCTCGCAGGAGTCGGCGACGCGGTCGGCGACGCCGCAGGCTGCGGCTGCTTTTCGTCGCGCGGCTTTTCCTTGAGCTCGTCTTCGGGTTTTAATTTCGCGTCGTCCGCCGGCGGTTTTGCTTCGTTTGTGACGGCGACTTCGTCGGATTCGGGCGGAAACGGATTTTTCACGTCTTTGCGCAAAGCGAGCGCGTAAATCATCGTTTCGCGGTTCGTCGCGTAATTAAATTCAATGCCCGAAATCTGCGGCGCAAATTCGCGATCACTTAAAAAATAAAGATAATCACCCGATGGATCGAACGCCGGATTAAACGAATTAAACATCGAATCGGTCACGCGATTTAATTTATTATTTACCGCGTCATAAACGTAAACTGAAGAAAATCCGTTCGCCCCCGAATAACTGAAAGCCAGGTAATTTCCTTTCGGCGACCATTCGTAATCGTTGACCTGTCCGCGCGGAGCGTCGGCAATTTGCTGCAAACGCTTATCCTCGACATTCAAAATGTAAATTTTTCCGTCCTTGTCCGAGAAAGCGATTTTCTTTCCGTCGCCGGACCATTCCGGCGCGTAGCGCATGGCATTGCCGCCGTTTGTTAATTGCTGAGGCTGCGATAAACCGTCCTGAGCCGCAACCCATACTTCTTCTTCGCCGCTTCGGTCGGAAATAAATGCGACGCGCGAGCCGTCGGGAGACCAGCGCGGAAATTTATCATGAGCGCTCGAAGAACGAGTCAAATTACGCGTCCCGCCTTTTTCAGCCGGCGCCGAAAAAATATCTCCGCGCGCTCCGAATAAAACGCGCTCGCCTTTCGGCGAAAGCGCGACGTTTTGAATATACTGCGCCGCGTTTATCGTTCGAGGGCGTTTGTGAACTCCGTCGTCGGGCACCGTAATATTTAATTTAATCGGTTTGCCGTTTTTCGTGTCGAGAATTTCCAGTTCGCCGTTTCGCTCGTAAACAATGCGGCTTTGATCGTCTGACGAAGCCCATCGAACGTCCCAATCCTTAAATGAAGTAACCTGCGAAGTTTTCCCGCCCGGAACGTCGTAAACATAAAGATTGAATTTACCGTCGCGGTCGGAATTGTAATAAATTTTATCGCCGATCCACATCGCATCGCGCGAAGCGCGCGCGCCTTCGGAAATCTTTTTCGCGTCGGAACCGGCTAAATCATAAATATAAAGCGTATTTGCCTGCCCGCCGCCGTAGCGCTTTTCCGTGCGAAAATCGCGCGTTCTCGGTGAATAAACCATTTTCGCGCCGTCGGGTGAAAAATCGCCCGAGCCGCCTTCGGGCATCGGTAAAACGGACGGCGCGCCGCCGTTTACGGCAATTGTGTAAAGCCTGCTTTGCGGCAGCGACCACGAATCTCGCTGCGAGCGGAAAACAATCGATTTGCCGTCGTTTGTCCAGCCCAAAACCTGATTGTCATATCCCCAACGCGGAGCAAACGGTCCTTTCGCCGGATAAAACGTTAATTGTTTCGGCTCGCCGCCGGTTGCCGGAACGACATAGATTTGCTCGTCGCCGTCGTATTGACCCGTAAAAGCTATGTATTTACCATCGGGCGAAAATTTTGCGAAAACCTCGACTCCGGGATGCGCGGTCAAACGCACGGCTTGCCCGCCGCTTGCCGAAGCCGTCCATAAATCGCTGCCGTATGAAAAAACGACGCGATCGCCGAAAACGTCCGGAAAACGCAAAAGCTTTGTTTGGGCTGAAATTGTTGCGGTAAAAAACAAAAAGAGAATTGCACAGGCGGCAAAGGCTCTGACAAACATTAATTTTCCTCCGAGAATTTTGAAAAAGACGATCTGAAAAAGACGAGTTATAATTTATTCAGCTAAAGTAGCTTTATTGCACAATTTATTCAAGTTAAAATCCTTTGTCGTTTTTATTAATTTTCTCTTAACTTAGAGATTTTTCCGGTAAATGATTTAATAATACAAAAATCAGATTGCAATGATTACAAGCTTTAATCATTTTTATAAAAACAGGAGCCCTATATGCTTCCGCAAAATTCATCTTTCGGGATCAAAAAACTTTTCGTTTTATTTTCATTACTTTCAATATTTACCTTAAATATTTCGATTTATGCTCAAACCTCTATGCCCGTAAATAAAAGACCTCGCGCCAGAGATACAGGACTTAAAATCGGCATTTTGCCGACCGGCGCGTTAAACGCGATTACCGATGTCAGAGACGTTCGCGTCGGACAGACCACAATAATTCGCGGGGATAATGTGCGAACCGGGATTACCGCCGTTTTGCCGCACAGCGGAAATCTTTTTCAGGAAAAGGTTCCGGGCGCGGTTTTCGTCGGAAACGGTTTCGGCAAATTAATGGGTTCGACGCAAGTTAAGGAGCTTGGCGAGATAGAAACGCCGATACTTCTAACATCGACTTTGAGCGTTCCGCGCGCGGCGGATTTTCTGCTTGATTATATGCTCGCGCTGCCCGGCAACGAATCGGTTCAATCGATAAACCCTTTAATCGCTGAAACAAACGACGGGTATCTCAATGATATACGCGGTCGGCACGTCGCGCAGATCGATGTGTTTTCAGCGATAAAAAACGCGCACAGCGGAGCCGTGGAAGAAGGAGCGGTCGGCGCTGGAGCCGGAACTGTAGCTTTCGGCTTTAAAGGCGGTATCGGCACATCTTCCAGACAATTGCCAGTACAGCTCGGCGGTTACACAATCGGCGTTCTCGTGCAGACAAATTACGGCGGAGTGCTTTCGATCGACGGCGCGCCGGTCGGCATTGAACTCGGTAAATACTATTTAAAAGATGCTTTGACGACAAAAAGCGCAAATGCCGATTTTATTAATAAAAAAGTGCCGCACGACCGAACCGCGCAAAACAAAACCGGGACCGACATAAACAATTTAGCCGACGGCTCGATAATCATCGTCATCGCCACTGATGCGCCCGTCGATGCGCGTCAACTCGAAAGAATGGCGGCGCGTTCGATGTCGGGTTTGGCGAGAACCGGCGCGGCGGCGACAAACGGGAGCGGCGATTACGCAATAGCATTTTCAACGCATACAGATTTTCGCATAAAATCCGGCGCCGAGGCGCGAAGCTCTATGCAGCCGCAAATCTTATCAAATGATGCGATGTCGCCGCTTTTCCTTGCCGTTATCGAAGCTACCGAGGAAGCTATTTACAATTCGCTTTTTAAGGCGGTAGATACCGCTGGAAAACAAGGACGAAAAATTGAAGCTTTACCGCTCGAACCGACTTTAGAGATTTTACGCAAATATCGAAAAATAAAGTAAACCCTTATTTTATTTTCCGGAGGCTGGAGATTTTCGCTTCGCTCGAACGCTTCCATCCGTTTCCTGTTTTCCTCGCAAACATTTTCAGCTTAACTTTCCATTCGATTTTACAAGTTTCGATTAAGTTTTTTTATCATTTCAACAATGTTTGAAGCTTTTTTTTTCGATACCGCTAACTGAAAAGTATATTCGGCAACAGTATTAATGTGATATTCTTTGGCATATTCATAAGTATTACGATCAAGGGGGATTTATGTCTAAAACGGATTTATCGCTTGGCAATGTTAAGGCGCAAGCCGAACATATTTCAAAGGACGCTCAGAAATGGATCGTTCCGCTAGCCCGGTTCGGCTTTGTCGCTAAAGGCGTTGTCTACATTATCATCGGAATCCTTGCAGCTTTAGCAGCCTTCGGCAACGGCGGCAAAACGACGGACTCGCGCGGGGCTTTTGAGGAAATTCTTTCTCATTCCTACGGGAAACCGATGCTCGGCGCCGTCTGTATAGGATTAATCGGATACGCGATCTGGCGTATCGTTCAGGCAATCAAAGACACGGAAGATAAAGGTTCAGGCGCGAAAGGGCTCGCCGTTCGCGGCGGTTATTTCGTAATCGGGCTGATACATCTGAGCCTTGCGTATTCGGCTGCGAGATTAATTTCCGGTTCAGGCGGCAGCAGCGGCGGCGAATCTCAGTCAAAAGAATGGACGGCTTTTATTCTTGAACAATCGTTCGGGGAATTGATCGTCATCGCCATCGGGCTTGGTTTTATAGGCTTTGCGGCTTCCCAATTCTATAAAGCCTATACAACAAAATTTCGCGAAAAATTAAAGACAAATCAAATGAGCGATCAGACCGAAAGCTTCGCGACAAAGTTCGGGCAATTCGGGCTTTCCGCGCGCGGCGTTGTTTTCGGAATTATCGGAATTTTTCTAATCTTAGCCGGACTTCGTTCAAATGCCGGAGAAGTACGCGGCTTAAGCGGAGCGCTTCGGGCGCTTCTGCAGCAATCATACGGGCAAATTTTATTAGGCGTTGTCGCGATCGGATTGATCGCTTACGGATTATATATGTTTGTTTTAGCAAGATATCGCAGGATGGTGATATAAAGCAGACTGTTCTAAAAGCTAATATTGTTAAAGTTTATAATAAAGTTGTGCATTGTAAACTATGACGAAATAATCAGTTATCTAATTTAAAACATTAAGGATCAGGATTATTCAGAAAAAAATTTACAATATGCATTCAGATATAACCGTGATTATCAATGCGGCTTCCGGAGCAAGCGATAAAGAAGAAGAAAGGCACACGCTCGCGGAAATTTTCAGTTCCGAAAACATAGACGCGCGAATTTATTTAGCGAAAACCGGCGATGAAATTGTTAATCTCGCCAAAAAAGCCGCCGACGATTCGAGCCCGATTGTGGTTGCGGGCGGCGGCGACGGGACCGTCAGCGCCGTTGCCGCCCGCATTGCAGGAACAAATAAGAGCCTCGGAGTTTTGCCGCTCGGCACACTTAATCATTTTGCAAAAGATTTGAATATCCCTCTTGAGCTGGAAAACGCGGCTCTGACGATTATTAAGGGACGTGCCGTAAACATTGATGTCGCGCAAGTTAACGGTCACACGTTTATCAACAACTCCAGCCTCGGACTTTACCCGGAAGTGGTCAGGCGCCGTGAACGGAGGCAGCGGCTCGGATACGGAAAATGGGGTTCGCTTTTTCGTTCCGCGTTTAAGGTCTTTCGCCGCTACCCGTTTCTGGAAATAAGGCTTTCCGCCGAAGGGACTGAAACCGTTTTAAAAACGCCGTTCGTTTTTGTAGGAAATAACGAATACGAAATGGAAACTTTCAATATCGGCGGTCGAGGCTGCCTGGACGCCGGGCATTTAAGTTTATACACGACGCCGAACCGCGGGCGGATCGCGCTTTTAAAAACCGCGATTCGAGCCTTTTTCGGCAGACTCGATCAGGAAAAAGATTTCGTATCGCTTTGCACGGACGAAATCCTTATAGAAACGCGCCGTAAACAATTGCGCGTCGCGTTGGACGGCGAAGTCGTAATGATGGAAACGCCGCTTCGATATGTAGCCCGACCCGGAGTTTTGCGCGTGATCGTGCCGGCGGAAACAAACGCTGAAATACAAGAGCAGGAATTGATCGAGGAGTAAGTTTAGATGAGAACGCTTGTGCATTTATCCGACATTCATTTCGGTCGGATCGACGAAACTATTATTAATCCACTGCTCGTAAAAATTAAAGATATAAAACCCGATATTACGGCTGTATCCGGCGATTTAACGCAGCGCGCGCGAAGCGAGCAATTTAAGGAAGCCCGCCTGTTTCTAGATCAATTGCCGAAACCTCAAATTGTCGTTCCGGGCAATCACGACGTTCCGCTTTACAATATCTTCGCACGTTTATTTCAGCCGCTCGATAATTACAAACGTTTTATTACAAACGAGTTAGAACCATTTTACTGCGACGAGGAGATAGCCATTATCGGAATAAATACGGCTCGCTCTTTAACATTTAAGAGCGGAAGGGTTAACGAAGAGCAGGTCGCTGTTATGCGCGAAAAGTTATGCGGTTTCGGCACAAATGTCGTAAAAATAGTCGTGACGCATCATCCTTTCGACCTTCCGGAAGGCTACGATGACAGCGAGCTTGTCGGTCGCGCTCGGATGGCGATGGAAACGCTTGCCGATTGCGGCGCAGACGTTTTTCTTGCAGGGCATTTGCACATAAGTCATACGGGACACACCGCAAAAAGATATAAAATCGGCGATCATTCGGCTCTAGTCATACAAGCCGGAACTGCCACTTCGACGCGCGGACGGGGTGAAGCCAATTCTTTTAATGTCCTTCGTGTAAACTACCCGAATATCTCCGTCGAACGTTTTGAATGGAGAGAAGACAAATTGCAGTTTGCCCTGTCGAGCGTAGAAAATTTCTATCAAAAAAGTAACGGCTGGATTCGCACCGATGAAGAAATATAAACGGTTTGAGCATTTTTTATATGGCTAAAACTGAGATTACACCAATTAAATCCCGGAGCATTCAATCAAAAAGCGAACGCGCTAAAGCACATTTGAAAATGATTTACGCGCGTTTCCAGCCATTGATCGGATCGATTTTATTTATCGGGTTAACGAGCGCGATCATGTCGATCGTATTTTTCGGCTGGCTTGCGGAAGAAGTTCTGGAAGGCGACACCCGACTTTTTGACGAAACAATTCGCAATTTCGTAAACGGCTTTGCCGGCGAACAGCTAACGAGCGTGATGAGGTTTTTCACGACGCTCGGCTCGACTTTGGTTTTAAGCCTTTTATTAATCATCGTTTTAGCTGTATTTCTTTTCAGAAAATGGAAACGCGCCGCGATTTTGTTTTCAATAACGATGTTTGGAGCCGTAATTCTGAATTTTGTCTTAAAGATAAGTTTCGGACGCGCGCGCCCCGTGCCTTTTTTTGATACTCCGCTTCCCGCTTCATACAGTTTTCCGAGCGGTCACGCGCTTTTTTCGCTATGCTTTTTTGCCGGACTAGCCTGGCTGATTAGTTTGCGCGTCAAAAATATTCCGGCGCGAATCTTTATTTGGAGCGTTGCCGTTGTGATAAGTCTTCTCGTCGGACTTTCGCGGATTTATCTCGGCGTACATTTCCCGAGTGATGTTCTGGCGGGTTTTGCCGCCGCGACGCTCTGGCTCTCTTCAGTCATTACAATTGATTACATTATCCAGACTCGCCACGGCAAACGCGAAAATCAAACGGTCGAATAAGTCATATAAAATGTTTAGCTCAAACAAAATAAGTTCTTTTTAATACCGTGATTTTTAATTTGTCGCTTTTTTCACCTTAAATTTTCCCGCAGAAACGCGAGCGTCCTCGTAAACGCGTCTTTTGCGGCAGCTTCGTTATATCGCTCGCCCGTATCGTTATAAAAAGCGTGTCCGGCGCCGGGGTAAATTTTATATTCAAACCGCTTGCCGGATTTTTTCATAATTTCCGCAACTTCCGGCACTTTTGAAGTAATTCGCTCGTCGGTTTCGCCATATATGCCGAGTACCGGAACGTGCACTTTCGCTATTTTTTCCGCCGCCGGAGCGCTGCCGTAAAAGACAACCGCTGCTTTCAGAAGCTCGCTCTCGCTTGCCATCAAAAACGAACGCGCGCCGCCCCAGCAAAACCCGACCGAGCCTAATTGCTTTTTTTTCACCATTTTATGCTTATTTAAATAAGCCAGCCCGGCTTCCAAATCAATCAAAGCATCTTCGGCTGACAAGGTCGTCAGCGCTTCGCGGGCTTTGTCGGGTGATTCCATCGAACCGGTTCCGCCTTTGCGCGAGAGCAGATCGGGGGCGAGCGCGACGAATCCTTCGGCTGCGAAACGTCTCGCGACTTCTCTCGTATGATCGTTCAAACCGCGGTTTTCATGTATAACGATAACTGCCGGATATTTTCCTTTAGCCTGCGGAACGCTCAGATACCCGCTCACGTTTACGCTCTTCGAACTGGCATATTTAATTGTTTCGGAATTTACCTTGTTTTGCTTCGACTCGATTTTCGAAACGACTGTTTGAGCCAACCCGCTTTTTTCGAGCAATAAATGCGCCGCAGCCATACTTCCCGTCACAGCGATGAGGCGAGATAAAAACTCTCGGCGATTAACGCTTTTGCTGCTGTACTGGCTGACTATTTTTTCGATTTCCTTTTCCATAATTGATCGTGTTTAAATTTCTACAAATTATTTCAGTTAATTTTCCGCTATTCTTTAACTTTGGATTATACACAAGTTACTGCCGGATCGTCGAATTTTTCCACACTTCCTTTGAGCCGGAAACGGTATTTTGCCCGGCTAAAAGGAATGATTTTTGCCTATATTTATAAACTCACAAGCAAGCGTATTAATACGTTTCACACTTTTAAGTTATTTTAGGAGGTTTTTTATGCAAGTAAGAGAAATTATGACTAAAAATCCCGCGTCTTGTACGCCGGAAGCGAGTTTACGTGAAATTGCGCAGATGATGGTCGAACACGATTGCGGCTGCATTCCGGTTGTCGAGAATCAAGCAACCAAAAAGCCGATCGGCACGATTACGGATCGAGACATTGCCGTCAGAGCTTTTACGGTCGGGCATAACCCGTCGGAAATGAAGGCGTCCGACATAATGACAATGGGAATCACAACCGTTTCGCCGGAAACCAGCGTACAGGAATGCTGCGACCTGATGGAAGACAAAAAAATTCGTCGTATGCTCGTAGTTGATCAAGGCGGTAAATTAAGCGGCATCGTCGCACAGGCTGACGTGGCTCAATACGCTTCCGACCCGAGTTTAATAGGCGATATGGTACATGAAATTTCCGAATCCGAGCCGACGCCGACCAAGGGAATAATGAGCAGATTCAGGTCGAGAGATACTTTTTCTTCCGCTAATCAATCATATTCGAACAGGCAGCCGCAGCTTCAAAACCGGTCTTATATGAACCGGATGCCTGCAAATAGCAGTTCTTATTCGACCGAACATTCATATGATTCAAAGGTTAAGTCAAAGCAATCATCGTTATTAAGCACCGGCAGTTTGTTACCGCTTTTAGCCGGAATCGGAATCTCGGTCGGCGCTAAATATTTTCTCGATTCGCGCAAAGAAAACAAACCGCGTCCGTTGCCGAGACCTGAAACGAGAAATCTCTCATCCGATACGCATGCAACTTCGATGCATAAAACGAGTGACATTAATACATCACCAATAACCGGCAGCGGCACGGCGAAAAGCAAAACCGGTACGCCTTCGACCGTAACGGACAGAACTTTTAACGACGATATTTCCCGAACCAGAGACGATGATGATCTGAAACCGATTTTAGAAGTCGGAAGAACAGCCAATCATCACTAATTTCAACAATTAAAATAAAACAAAGGACGGATCATTCCGTCCTTTGTTTTCAAAAAAACGAGGTGTTTGAATTGAAACCGAACAAAGTCAAGTTTATAAATTTACTGGCTATTTTACTCGTTTTTCTCTGCCAAAGTTTTAGCGCTCAGACCGCTCGCGAAAGAATAAAGCGAAACGTTTGCAGCCAATCCGATATTTTGAGCGGCGTTTACAGTATAGACGTTGAAAATAGCGACCGGCTTTATTCAGTTATCGAAGGCGCATCAAGCAAGGTTCCTTTCGCCGACCAGCAGCAGTTTTTTATCGATTTGGCTGTGCGTCTGACGCCGCCCGACCTGCTTGCTATCGAATGCAGCGGCAGCCGGGTTTTTCTCGGTTCTTCGCGTTCGCGCCGGGTGGAATTCTTAGCCGATGGAGTTTTAAGAAATACTCGCGACGCGGAAGGCAATCCGGTTCGCACTCGCATTGCTTTGAATCCGAACAATCTTATATTCACTTCGAGCGGAAAAGGAAACGATAATTTGAGCTTTACGTTTACGCCGATTGAAAACGGCAGGCGGCTTCGCGTGACGCGCCGCATCTCAGCCGAAGAACTCATCGAACCGGTTATCATCCAGACCGTCTACAACAAGATTTCAAATGTCGCTCGCTGGGATATTTACGGCGAAGCTAAAAATGATGAGCGGATCGCCGAACAAACCGCGAATCCCGAACAGCGCGCAAATCCGGTTACCCGTTCGAATAATGTTAATTCGAGCGAAGTTTCTTTGATCCGCGAGGCTCTCGTTCAATGGATCGACGCGACCAATTCGCGCAACATTGAAAAACAAATGTCTTTTTATATGCCTCAGCTCCAGGCTTTTTATTTAGCCCGCAACGCTTCGAAAAAAGCCGTCCGCATTGAAAAAACAAGAGCGTTTGCTGCCGCAAGTTCTATAAATATCCGAGCCGAAGAGCCGGAAATCGTATTTCAGGATAAAGGACAAATCGCGATTATGCGTTTCCGTAAAAAATATAATATTCAGAACGGCGCCAGAACAAAACGCGGCGAGGTTGTTCAGGAATTGAGATGGCGAAAAACCGGCAGCGGCTGGAGAATCTTCAGCGAGCGCGATATAAAAGTTTTAAGTTAAAAAATTAAGTTCGATAAAGCTTTTTTTGAATTACCGCTGCTTAAATTATTTTTTCAAAGCATTTGCCGGCGCTGTTTTCAGAATTTTTATTATGTATTTTTTATTATGTACAATGTCGCTTGTTTGCTACCGGTCTGCACTTTGCAAAATTACAATCGGCGACAATATAAGTAAAATATTTTAAGCCGGATAGTTATAAAGAATTTATAAAAAGCCTGAATTCATCTAAAACGGCAAAGGTTTATTATTGCGGCGTTTGCGTCTTTCTTCGCGGCGTTCGCGCTGCATTTGTTTCCATTCTTCTTCGCTGATCACATCGCCTTCAATTTCGCCGTTTCCGCGCTGCCTGTCTGCGCGTTCTTCATTCGGGCGCCCGGTAAAAATCGCCTCTATATCCGGCACTTCCCCGGTTTCTTCCTGCCGCGGATTGCTATTTCTCGTTGGCTGCGGCGCTTTGCGGCGCTGGCTTGGAACCGGATTCGATCTGATTATTTCAGTAGCAGGTTCGACATTTGGCGATTCAATTAGTTTCGTTTCTTCGGTTTCCGGCTCAGGTGCTTCGTTTTTTTCGACAGGCGATTTTTTAGATGTCGATGTATCTTTGTTTTTATTCGGGATTTCTGCCGAAGTCGCGGCTGTCGTCTGCGGTTTGTAAGAAAGAGCTTCCGAAGCGTTTTCCGGCGATTCATCCGTTTCTGCAGAAATAGAACTCGCAACCGGAGATTGATCCGTTTCATTCGCCGAAGACGTGCTGATTAAAAAATAACCGGCGGCTAAAACCGCAAAGATTAATATTGCCGCCGCAGCCGCTAACGGGTATCGAAAGTTCTTGTTGCCGGTCGTTACAACGGTCGCCGCATCGTTTATATAAATCGGCTGAACATCCGGTTGAACGGGCGGAACCGCGGTTTTAACGGACGGTAAAACTTCCGCCCCGTTTAAATTATTTTCCGTTTCAATTTGCGGAGTATTTTTGACATCATCGACGAAAGATTCAAGCGCCGGAAAATGATCTGTTTCTACCGTATGTATTGCGTGGCTGCCGATAACCGCGGACGCCGCGGCTTGAACGGGCGTAATAACTTCTTTATTTGTTTCAGAATTTTCTGAATTTACCGCAAACTGCAAAGCGAGCCGCATTGCTTTTGCAGAAGTAAATCTTTGATCGGGATTTAGGGCAAGCGCCGATTTTAAAGCTACAGCGAGCGCAACCGGAACGTTATTATTTATATCGCTTGCGAGCGGAAGCGGATCAGGATTACCGGCAACAATCGCGGCGGCTCTCGAAAGCACGTCGATCGGCGGTTTCCCGGTTAACAAATGATAAACGGTGGCGCCGAGTGCAAAAATATCGGAACGCGCGTCGGTTCCGGTTCCCTGTATTTGTTCGAGCGGAGAATAAGTTCGCGAATAACCGAACACGCTAACCGCGCCTAAAGCCTCATTCGAATTTAATTTCGCCAGCCCGAAATCAAGCAGTATAACGTCGCCGCGCGGAGTGATTTTTAAATTTTGCGGTTTAATGTCGCGATGAATTACCGGCGGTTCCTGCGAATGCAGATAATCGAGCGCGTCAAGCAGATTATCCGCCCAGCGAACCACGTCTTGAACCGGGAACGCGCCTTCGCGCTTTAATGTGCCGGATAAATCTTCGCCCTCAATAAACTGCATTACGAGAAAATGCCCGTTATTCTCGGTAAAGTAATCCGAGACGTGCGGCAAAACCGGATGCAGCAGACTATTGAGCAAATGAGCTTCGCGCTCAAAAGCGTCGCCCAACTCTTCGTCTTTATAAAAAGTTTCCTTAATCGCTACAGGACTTCCGAAGCGCTGATCGATAGCAAGATAAACGGCGCCCATTCCGCCCGCGCCGATTTGTTTTTCGATTAAATACCGATCTTGTAAAAGTGTTCCGATTTCAATCATTTGTTCACCACACATTCAATCAGCAATTTGAATGCCGCGAACCGACGCTTGAATTGTCATATATTTTTTCGCAAGTAATTTGCAAGGAAAAAGCAAAAAGCGATTGAGCTTGAAGAGTTTTATAAAGGTTTATACAGACATATCCAGGAACATACAGAAAAATGAAGTGCTTTTTAGTTTCTAAATCCACCTTAATAATCGCTTTGTCATACGAGAAAAGATTGAAACAGGCATTATATATTTTACGAAAACGTTACCCGTAACCTCTTTGTTTTCCCGTATTTAATTATTTCATATCTTTCAAAACACATTAAGTGTGGGCATTTCAACTCTTAATGCGGTTCTGTAAGTATTTCTTTTGAGCCGAGCGGCTTGTAAAGTTTCC
>JAOAPX010000052.1 GCA_025463125.1 Acidobacteriota bacterium
AAAACCGACGCGGCAGTATTTCGTCCGTCGAATAATACCTGGTACGTGCAGAAATCTTCGGGCGGAGTCACGATTCAGGGATTCGGTCAATCGGGCGATAAATCCGTTCCCAATTCTTTCGTTCCGTAGTATTGAATAAGCCTCTTAATCAAAATAAAAAAGGTTGAAGAGACTTGATCTTCAACCTTTTTTATTTTAGCCAAGAAATTAAATATCAAAAACAATCGGAGAATTTGCCGGTAAGTAAGATTCGTCGCAAATTGAAGCGTTTATAAATTTTACGCCGAATTGTTCGGTTGTGCCGTAACCGTCGTGAATATGTCCGAAGATATGAGCTTTCGGGCGAAGGTTTTCGACGGTTTTTCTTAGTTCTTCGCAGCCCGCGAAATCGCCCTGCGGTGTTTTATCGAGAATGCGTGAAGGCGGTCCGTGCGTTACAAGGATATCAGTATCCTTCGGAATCAATTTCCATTTTTCCGCCATTTCCGCGCCGCGATCAAGGTTAAAAGCCCAATCGTAAAACCTCGGCTGCCAGGGGCTCCCGTAGATTTTGAGATTATTTATTTTTATAAAAGAATCCTGCAAATAACAGATCGAATCATCGAGAATATTTCTCGCTAAATGATTGTCCGTCTCAAACAGCCAGTCGTGATTTCCGGCGATCAGAATTTTGTGTTTATGCGGCAAGGCGGCGAGCCATTGATTAAAAAGAGCGACTTCGCCGATTGTCCCGCGCACAGTCCCGTCGCCGGCGTGAATTAACACATCGCCGTCCGGGATCGCAATTTCTTCTGTAAAATTATGCGTATCGGAAAGGCAGACGATTCTAAGCATAACGGTGCGGGCAATTTTTAATGTGTTTGATAAACTTTGCCGACAAAATCTCCGTTTAAGAATTCGTCAGTCTGAATTTGGCTTTGCAGTATAACGCCTTTGTATTTGCCGGAAAGCAGCATTGTCGCAACTTCGCAGAGCGGTGCGGCGGTTGTCGTTTGAATGGCTCGCAGACGATTGCCGTTTATTTGTAGC
Organism: Acidobacteriota bacterium; assembly: GCA_025463125.1. Taxonomy (GTDB): domain Bacteria; phylum Acidobacteriota; class Blastocatellia; order Pyrinomonadales; family Pyrinomonadaceae; genus SXVE01. Next base: position 1,030 of record JAOAPX010000052.1, read on the forward strand.
GGTTCGACAAAATACGCCTTTTCGACTATTCGGCGAACACGCCGGTTATCAAAACCTTCGACCGACGCGTGAACCAGCACGAAATCATCTTCGACAGCCGGAATCTCACTTAGAAATTGCTCCAAGAGCGCCGCGGGCAATTTTTCATCATTAGGAAACCGCCGAATTACACTGTCGACCCAGCCATAATGACCGACGTGGCGCAGAGTTTTATAATCGAGTCGTTTTGCTCTGCCCGCGAAAAATTCCGGCAAATCCGCCGCGCCGCCGCTGGTTAAATCCGCTTCATAAGTTCTTCCGCCGATAACGATCGTTTCCCTGTCAGAGAGAGCGGGCATCTGCGTGATTTTATAATCGCGAACGACTCTCGAAGGCTTGACGTATTCGGTTGCAACGCCGATCGGCGACCATGTAAAGCCGTAAAAATGCGGTTGATGCGCGTGAGCCGTTAAAGCGCCGACCTTCATACCGATTTTTTCAATCTTTTCGTTTTCAAAGCTCGCGACAAACTTTTGATAAAGCGACATCGCCAGAATGTTTATAAAACCGGGTGCGAGACCGGTTTGCAGTACAAACCCGGTCTCGGCGTTTTTTGCTAAATTGATAATTTCGTCGGTTTCGGCGACGTATTCGGTCAAATTCGCGTAATGCATTTTGAAATCGCAAGCGAAACGCGCCATTCGCGGAGCCTGCGCGCCGGGCGAGCAATCGAGCAGCACGTCGCACTCTTCAAAAGCGGCGTTCATCGTTTCACTGCTGCCTTCTTTCGCCATTAAAACGGTTTCGACTCGTGAAGATTTTTGCGAGTTTGCGGTGACGAAATCTTTCGCTTTTCGCAAATTGTCTTCGCTGACGTCGCCGAGAAAAATCTCGACTTCAAACTTTGACCATTCGCGCAGAAGTAGCGCGGCAGCTTCTCCGATTCCGCCCGAACCGGCTACAAATATCTTTTTAGTCATTTGTTTTTAATGTTTAAGGTTGATTGAGATTACCGGTATCCGATTTTTCGGCTTCTTCGTTCTCGTCGATTGCGGTCAAAACGCGATTGCTTTCCTGATGCAGCAGCCCGGCTTCGACATTGTATTCGCCTTCGGCATGAGCGACCGGATTAGCCGTCAAAATGCCGCCGATCGTTTCGATTCCGCCGATCAGCATTTGCCCGACCGATTCGAGATTTTCCTTCGTGTGATTTACTTCCGTTTCCTGGTCTTTAATTTCTTCCGTCATAAAAAGAATTTTACACCTAAAAAGCCGGATTGACGAATTTATTAAAAACTTTGATTATTTGCAAATTACAGCTGCAAATTAATGTCTTTTCTTAATGTCTTTTCCAAATTTTGCGCAGATCTTCATCGTCGGAAATCAAACTTTCACGAAAAATTTCATCCGAGACGACGCGGCTCGCTAATAGACGAAAATCGGTCTTTCTTTCTTCGTAAAATTCCTTGAGCCCGAAAACAGTCCGCGCTTTATTACGAAACAAAAAAGCGCGATACGGTTTTCCGTCTTTCCGCGCGTCGGCGGTTTCGTAATATTCCGCAAAAATCCAATCGTTTTTTTGCAGATGCTTCGCCAGGTTGCGCGGAGAAAATTCGGATAAAAACGTAGTCTTTGAGTATATATCCATTATTTAATAAAAAAGCTTTTAGTCCTGAAACAATTTTTGCAAAAGATAAAAATTACCCGGAGAAATCGAAATTCCCGACGAGAAAGACATAAGTTTTCCGGCTTTTGTTTTATCGAACATATATTTATTCTACATTAAAATACTTCGCTTGCGGATGATGAACGATAATCGCCGACGTCGATTGTTCCGGGTTGAGCTGGAATTCCTCGGAAAGTTCGACTTCGATTCTTTCCGGTTTTAACAATTCAAACAGTTTCGTCTGGTCTTCGAGGTTCGGGCAAGCCGGGTAGCCGAAGCTGTAGCGCGAGCCTTGATAGCCCTGGTGGAAAAGTTTGTTTAAATCTTTTGCGTCGTTTTCCGCGAAGCCGAGTTCTTCGCGGATGCGTTTGTGCCACATTTCGGCGAGCGCCTCAGCCGCTTCGACCGAAAGACCGTGGAACAAAAGGTAATCGGTGTAATTATCGGCGGAGAAAAGCCTGTGAGCGTGTTCGCTGGCGCGTCTGCCCATCGTGACGAGATCAAAGGCGACGACATCGATTTTACCGGAATTTACCGGGGCGAAATAATCTGCGAGACACAGGTTTTGACCGCCGCGCTGCTCTTTCGGCTGGCGCGGAAAGGTAAAGCGCATTCTTTCGGTGCGTTCGTCGTCCTCGTAAATAATTAAATCGTTGCCTTCGGAATTGCAGGGAAAATAACCGTAGACGAGTTTGGCTTCAAGCAGTTTTTCGCGGATGGCTTGAGCTTTTATCTCGGCAAATTTCGGGCGGACGGTTTCATAAAGGATTTGTTCGTATTCCTCCTTTGTTTTGCGTCCCTGTTTATACTGCCATTGACCTTTGAAAAGGGCTGTTTCGTTGATGAAAGCGAAAACTTTGGTCAAGTCTTGAATATGCACGACTTTCGAGCCGTAAAAAGGTGCTTTCGGGATTTCGGCGACAGGAGAAACATTTGATTTCGCAGTGTGCGTCGTGTCGCCGACGCTTCTCGATGAAACGCGGGCGGCTTGCGTGCCGAGTTTCGCGTCTTCGCCGACTAAATCTTCGGCGTCCGCAACGGTTTGAATCGTCTCGTCTCCCGGTTGATCTTTAGTATTTTCGTTTCCGGCGGCGGCGGATTTTGTTTTAACAGAGTCTTTTTGCGTCAGATCGTCCATCGCGTGCAGCCCGTCAAAGGCATCGCGCGCGTAAAAAAGTTTCCCCTTGTAGAGCGGAATCAGTTCGTTATCAACGTACCTGCGATTTAAAGCCGCGCCGCCCAGAATTACAGGAACGTTTATGTTGCGCTCGTTCATAATTTCGAGATTGTCGCGCATCACAAGCGTCGATTTGACCAGCAGACCGCTCATGCCCACAGCATCGCATTTCGTTTCTTCGACGGCTTTTAAAATGTCTTCGACCGGCTGCTTAATGCCGAGATTGACGACCTTGTAGCCGTTATTAGTTAAAATAATGTCAACCAGATTTTTGCCGATGTCGTGAACGTCGCCTTTGACGGTCGCGAGCACCATCACGCCTTTGTTCGATTCGCCTTCGACCTTGTCCATAAACGGTTCGAGAAATTTGACAGCCGTTTTCATCACTTCCGCCGACTGCAAAACGAACGGCAGCTGCATCTGCCCGCTTCCGAACAGATCGCCGACGACTTTCATGCCGTCAAGCAGAATGTCGTTGACAATCGCGAGCGCCGGATATTTCTCAAGAGCTTTTTTCAGATTGTCTTCCAAGCCGATTTTTTCGCCGTCGATAATGTGATGCTTCAGCTGTTCTTCGATCGAAAGATTAGACACGTCAACCTTCATCGATTTGGCGGTTTTGCCCTCGAACATCGTCGTGAATTCGCCGAGCGGATCGTAAACGCAAACTTCGCTGTCGCCGTCTTTGGCGAATTCGCGGCGGTCGTATATCAAATCGAGCGCGACTTGAAGCTCGTGCTCGTTAAAACGATTAAGCGGCAGAATTTTCGACGCGTTGACGATTGCCGAATTCATCCCGGCTTCGACGCATTCGTGCAGAAACACTGAATTTAAGACGACGCGAGCCGCCGGGTTCAAACCGAACGAAACGTTTGAGACGCCCAAAATCATATTCGCTTCGGGCATTTCGGCGTGAATTTGTTTGATCGATTCGATCGTCGCTTTAGCGTTTGCGCGGTCTTCTTCGATTCCGGTCGAGATCGGCAAAGCGAGCGGGTCGAAGAAAATATCGTGCGCCCCGATGCCGAATTCGACGGCTTGTTTATAAGCGCGGCGGGCGATTTCGAGTTTTCCTTCAGCCGTGCGAGCCATGCCTTCCTCGTCGATCGTGCCGACGACGACCGCCGCGCCGTATTCTCTGGCGAGTTCGAGAACTTTTAAAAATCTTTCTTCGCCGTCCTCGTAATTCGTCGAATTCAAAATACATTTGCCGCCCGCGTGCTGAAGTCCGGCTTCCATTTTCTGCCATTCGGTCGAATCGAGCATCAAAGGGATTTTAACGTTCGTGACAAGGCGCGAAACCAGCTCGTGCATATCTTTTTCGCCGTCGCGACCGACGAAATCGACGTTCACGTCCAGGATGTGCGCGCCTTCGCGTTCCTGCTCTTTGGCGAGCGAGACGAGCCCGTCCCAATCTTCTTTATCAAGCAGATCGCGCATTTTCTTCGACCCGGAAGCGTTGACGCGCTCGCCGACGATCAGAAACGAATTGTCCTGCACGTAAGGCTGCTGGACGAAAATCGAAGAGGCAGACGGAACTAATTTGGCGTTTCGCTGTTTCGGCGAAAGGCGTTCGACCTGTTCGATAACCAGTTTCAAATGTTCGGGCGTCGTGCCGCAGCAGCCGCCGACGATGTTCGCGCCGAACTCCTCGGCGAAATGCAGAACCTGCCGCGTAAAACTTTCCGGCGTTTCGTCGTAAAACATCGCGCCGTCTTTGACTTCCGGCAAACCCGCGTTCGGCAAAACCGATACGGGAATCGGCGCGTTTTCGCACAGATATTTGACGCTTTCGGTCATCTGTTTCGGACCGGTGCCGCAGTTCATCCCGATCACGTCGATCGGAAACGGTTCGAGCGCAGTCAGCGCGGCGGAAATCTCCGTCCCGTTGAGCATCGTGCCGAAAGTCTCGATCGTGACCTGCGTTATCACGGGAATCCTGACGCGATTTTTCTCGAAAAATTCAAATATCGCCGCCAGCGCCGCCTTCGTCTGCAAAATATCCTGGCACGTTTCGACGATAAACATATCGACGCCGCCGTCGAAAAGCCCGCGCACCTGTTCGCGGTAATTTTCCTTTAAATCAAGAAATGAAATATGCCCGAGCGTCGGCAGTTTCGTTCCCGGTCCCATCGAACCGGCAACAAAACGCGGCTTGTCTTTCGTCGAAAAATCGTTCGCCAAATTTTTCGCCATCTCGGCGGCGCGAAAATTCACGTCGTAGGCTTTATCGGCAATCCCGAACTCCTGCAAAACAACCGTGTTGCCGCCGAAAGTGTTCGTTTCGATTACGTCCGAACCGACTTCGAGAAAAGCGCGATGAACATTCAAAACAGCGTCGGGTCGCGTATAAAGCAAATTCTCGGAACAGTTCTCAAAATTCGCGCCGCCGAAATCATCTATTGTCAAATTCTGCGCCATCAGATTCGTGCCCATCGCGCCGTCGAAAACGACAATTTTTTCTTTTAATAAATCGAGAAATTTCATATTCAGTCTCTGGTCCCGGTTTCGGATTCTTGATCTTTGGCGAAAAACCAAAAATAAAAACCGACCTTTTTCAAATCAAATTTCAAAATAAAAAAAACTCCGCGCCAAACAAGCGCAGAGTTTTCTTTCGGAAAAATATTAAATTGAAACTCTTAGCTTTTTAGCGATTTTTTTCGTGGTCGCAAGTCGCCGTAACTCACCACGTTTAGAAATAAAGATTTTATAGAGATAACAGTTGCGAGTCAACCAAACAAGGCACAAGGTTTTTTGCCCGTAAACTAAAGCCATATAAACGTAAACTAAAGCCATACAAAAAAGTAGAGCTCATTTAACTTTTTCGTAAATGAGCTCTACTTCCTATTGCGAAGTTTTTAAGTCGCCTAAAAAACTAACGGTTATTTATTAATTGGCGCAGAACATACTGCAAAATTCCGCCGCCTTTGTAATATTCAATTTCAATCGGCGTATCGATCCTGAGCGTCAGGGTCGTTTCCTCGCCGCTTCCGTCCGCGCGGGTTATTCTTAAAGTAACGTCCTGTCGCGGTCGTATGCTGCCGTTTTCGAGCCCGACTAAATCGAAAGTTTCGCTGCCGTCAAGATTTAACGTTTGCGCATTAACGCCGTCTTTAAATTGGAGCGGCAAAACGCCCATCCCGACCAGATTCGAGCGGTGAATGCGTTCGAAAGATTCGGTGATAACGGCTTTAACGCCCATCAGACGGGTTCCTTTCGCCGCCCAGTCGCGCGAGCTTCCGGTGCCGTATTCCTGACCGGCGAAAATTACGGTCGGAATATTTTGCGATTGATATTTCATCGCCGCATCATAAATCGACAGTTCTTCCCCGTCCGGCTGGTATTTCGTAAATCCGCCTTCGACGGGCGAAACCATCAGATTTTTTGTGCGCACATTGGCGAACGTTCCGCGTACCATCACGCGATCGTTTCCTCGACGCGAGCCGTAGGAATTGAAGTTTTCCGGCGTGACGCCCTTTTCCTGCAGATAAAGTCCGGCGGGCGAGCTCGGCTTGATCGAGCCGGCTGGCGAGATATGGTCCGTCGTTACCGAATGACCGAAAATCGCCAGTGCGCGAGCGCCTAAAATGTCGGAAAAATTCCCCGATTCCATCGAGAAATCTTCAAAATAGGGCGGCTCCTGAATATATGTCGATTCGGTGTCCCATTCGTAAACAGCTCCTTCGGAAGTCGGAATTTCGTTCCATAAAGGATTCTGCTCGGCGAATTCGCTGTAAAGACGCTTGTAAGTTTCCGGGTCGAAAGCCGCTTGCAAAACGTCTTTAACTTCATCGAGCGAAGCCCATATATCTTTCAAATAAACGTCGTTTCCGTCTTTGTCCTGACCGATCGGTTCGAGATAAACGTCCTTGTTAACGGTTCCCGCGAGCGCATACGCGACGACGAGCGGCGGCGACATCAAAAAGTTCGCTTTAATGTTCTGATGAACGCGCGCTTCGAAATTACGATTGCCCGACAAAACGCTTGCCGCGATCAGATCGTTTTCGACGATTCCTTCTTCGATACCCGAATCGAGCGGACCGGAATTTCCGATACAAGTCGTGCAGCCGTATCCGACGAGATTAAAGCCGATTTCATTCAAAAACGGCTGCAAGCCGGTTTTTTCAAGATATTCGGTTACGACGCGCGAGCCCGGCGCGAGCGAAGTTTTAACGTAAGCCGGAACTTTCATTCCTTTTTCGGCGGCTTTTTTCGCAACGATTCCGGCGGCAAGCATCACAGACGGATTCGATGTATTCGTGCACGAAGTGATCGCCGCGATCAGGACGTCGCCGTGACCGATGTCAGCCGTGTGCTGCGGGCAATCTTCTTCGGTTTGTTCGACGCGGTCGGGCGTCGGGCGATTGTTCATCATTTCGACTTCGGTCGAAACATTCGTATTTTTCGTGCTGACCCAATCGCTGATAACCGGAAGCGGAATCGAGAGAGGACTTTGTTCGCCGCCGCCTGCAATGGTTTGAGTCAAACGCGTTCCCATTGTTACGCGAAAACGTTTGTCGAGGTCTTCCGGATGTTTTCCGTAGCCGCCGTCGGCAACCGAAAGAGCGAACAATTCTTTGAAACGATCGTCTAAATTTGAAAGCTCGATGCGATCCTGCGGGCGTTTCGGTCCGGCGACCGACGGCGTAATCGTTTCCAAATCAAGATTCAGCGTTACCGTGTAATCGACGTCGCCTTCTCTCGGAATTCCGAACATATTCTGTGCGGCGTAATAACTGCGAATCGTTTCGACCTGTTCTTCGCTTCTGCCAGTTGCGCGGAAATATTCCAGAGTTTTTTCGTCAATGCCGAAAAAGCCCATTGTCGCGCCGTATTCGGGAGCCATATTGGCGATCGTCGAGCGGTCGGTCGCATGAATGCTCGCCGCGCCTTCGCCGAAAAATTCCACGAATTTACCGACCACTTTCGCTTTGCGAAGCATTTCGGTAATTCTTAAAACCAAATCCGTCGCCGTCGCGCCCTGCGGCAATTCGCCGGTTAAATTAACGCCGACGACATCCGGAGTTAAAATGTAAACCGGCTGACCGAGCATCGCCGCTTCGGCTTCGATACCGCCGACGCCCCAGCCGACGATGCCCAAACCGTTAATCATCGTCGTGTGCGAATCGGTTCCGACTAAAGTATCCGGGAAAAACACGCCGTCGCGCTCAAACACACCTTTTGCGAGATATTCCAGGTTTACCTGGTGCACGATACCGATTCCCGGCGGGACGACGCGAAAACCGTTAAACGCCTGCGTTCCCCATTTCAAAAAACGATAGCGCTGCTCGTTGCGGTTAAATTCGATTTCCATATTGCGCCGGTAAGCCGTCTCGCTTCCCGCATAATCAACCTGAACCGAATGGTCAATCACCAGATCGACCGGCACGAGCGGCTCGATAACGCCGACATCCTTGCCCATTTTCGCCACTGCCGAACGCATCGCCGCCAAATCCACAAGCAGCGGAACGCCTGTAAAGTCCTGCAAAATCACGCGCGCGACCACAAACGGAATTTCATCGTTTCTTTCGCCCATCGCGCTCCAGTTTGCCAGTGTTCTGATACTTTCTTCGGTTATTTTTTTGCCGCCGTCAAAGTTTCGCAAAACCGATTCGAGAACAATTCTGATTGAAATCGGGAGACGTGAAATATTGCCGATTCCTTCGGCTTCGAGCTGGGGCAAAGAGTAAAACGCTCCTTCACCGCCCGTACCGGTTTTAAATGTTTTTCGTGTATTAAAAAGATTATGTGTCATAGTGGTAATGTTGAAAAAGTCTGTATGATTGCTCGCTTCATCAATCTTCTATTTTAATAGCTCCCGCCCGAAAAACTCAAGTATTTGCTTAATTTAGTAAATTTTTTCATTTAGCCGAACGCATAGATTTATATAACTTATAAGTTGCAAAAATACGGGTTTATTCATACCGGAAAACAAATGCGTTTTTTAAGAGCCGAGCCGGAGCGTTCCGGCTTAGAACTATTTAGATTTTCCGCTTTCAAGTTCTTGCCATTCACGATATATTCGTTTTTTAATTATTATCTGAGTTTTGTTTCCTTTTTTTACACGACTTGAAAGTCAAGAGCAGGAGATATGACCGAGGGCGACAGTAGAAAAATATTATATTCTTATGTGGTTTTCACTGAAAAATTACGTTCGGAATTTCGCGCGTTTTCCGGCGCGGCTTCGTCGGAATTTTTCCGAATATCGCTTATTTACTTATTTTGCAGTTCTCGGTCCGGGCATTATCGCCGCCAACGCTGGCAATGACGCGAGCGGAATCGCCACATATTCTACTGCCGGCGCGGCTTACGGTTACAGTTTGCTCTGGGCGTTTATACCGATGACTTTAAGCTTGATCGTCGTCCAGGAGATGTGCGTGCGAATGGGCGTTGTCACCGGGAAAGGATTGGCTGATCTGATTCGCGAACAATTCGGCGTGCGCTGGACGGCGCTCGTTATGGCTTCGCTTTTGATCGCCAATACCGGCGTCATCGTTTCCGAGTTTGTCGGCATCGCGCAGGCTTCCGAGCTTTTCGGAATTCCGAGATTTATCACCATTCCTTTGACCGCCGCTTTGATCTGGTGGCTAGTCGTAAAAGGAACGCAAAAGCGGGTCGAGCAGGTTTTTCTCGCCATGTCTCTGGTCTTTTTCTGCTACGTTTTCTCGGCTTTTCTAGCTAAACCCGATTGGGCTGAGGTCGCAGGCGAATTCGTCGAGCCGAGTTTCAGCTTTGAAACAGCTTATCTGTTCACGGTAATGGCTTTGATCGGAACGACCATTACGCCGTTTATGCAGGTTTACGTGCAGTCTTCGGTGGTCGAAAAAGGCATGGACAAGGAAGATTTGTCGCTTGTCCGCGCAGACGTCATAGTCGGGACTGTTTTCGCCTGCCTGATCGCCGCTTTTATCGTAATTTCGACAGCCGCGACGCTTAACAAACAAGGAATTTACGTAATTGATTCCGCCGCGACCGCCGCCGAATCATTAGCTCCGGTCGCGGGAAATTACGCCAAGTATCTTTTCGGCGTCGGGCTTTTCGGCGCGGCGATGCTGGCGATGGGAGTTTTGCCTCTGGCAACGGCTTATTCGCTTAGCGAGGCGCTCGGTTTTGAAAAAGGTCTTTCGCGCTCTTTTCGCGAAGCGCCGATCTTTTTAGGAATATTTACAGCCTTAATCCTCATCGGCGTTGGTTTTGCGCTGCTGCCGAATATTCCGCAAATCAAGCTTCTTTTAATAACGCAGACCATAAACGGCATTTTGCTTCCCTTTATTCTCGTCACGATAGTTTCGCTTTCGAGCAACAAGGAAATAATGGGCGAATATGCCAATAAGATATATTTCAAAGTTATTGCCTGGGGAATCACAATTATTGTCTCGCTGCTTTCTTTATTGTTGATTGGAAAAACGATTATTGATATGTTTTACGCGGAATAAAGCTTATGCCTTCAACGCAGCTGCGAAAAAAAACGATTTTCTTTGCCGGATTTGCCGGTTCCATTATCCTCATTTTAATCGCTTTGCCGTTTATCGAAGTTCCTGCGAGAAACTATATAGAGTCGTTTTTCGGAGCGACCGATTTGAAAATGGGCGAAACGGCGACAGTTTTATTCGACCATTTTCTGCGAATTGTCAAAATAATCTTGTGGATGATACTCGTCGTTTCGAGCGTTCGTTTTCTTGATTTCCTGATTTTCGGCACGGCTTTTCGCAGTTCCGGGCAGAATGAGATTTCCTCTCTGCTGCGCAACGTTTTTTCGATCATCACGTTTATCGTCGCCTTTTTTATTATTTTCAATTCGCAGTATCCGCAAGTCGATCTGGCTGCTTTGTTTACGACATCGACGATTCTCGGCATCGTTATCGGTCTGGCGCTGCAGGACACGTTAGGAAATCTTTTTGCGGGTTTAGCGATGCAGGCTGACCAGCCTTTTCAGGTCGGCGACGTGATTTCCATTTCAAATCGCGGCATGGGCGTCGTTGAAAGCGTTTCCTGGCGCGGCGTAAAGATTCGCACTTTTCAAAACAAACTGCTTCTGATCAGCAACAGCGTTCTCGGAAAAGAAGTCATCGAAGTCGCTCCGAAAGACAACCTGAACGCTCGCATCGTTTTTTTCAACACGCTTTATTCGCATTCGCCAGCCAAAACCGTTCAGGTCGTCCGCGAAGCGGTTCGGCAGGTTGAAAACGTTTCAGCGAAAATTCGCCCTGTCGTCCGCATTAGAAATTTAGGCGATAACGGCGTCGATTGGGAAATAAAATACTGGCTCGAAGATTACGCGAAATTCAATGATACAGACGCTCTTATTCGCCAGCGGCTCTGGTATGTTTTTCAGCGCGAAAATCTCGAATTCGCGTACCCGACCCGAACGATCTACATCGAAAACAAAGCGGAAAAACCGGAGCCGATCGAATCGGTTAATGAAATCTTTGAAAAATTAAGCAATATTCCGATTTTCGCGCCGCTTTCGGACGAGGAAACTCAGCAGCTGGCGCAAAGCGGCACGGCGAGAATTTACGCGCCCGGCGAAGCGATCGTTCATAAAGGACAGCAGGGAAATTCGATGTTTATCATCAATCGCGGAGCCGTAAAAGTGCAGATCGCCGAAAACGGTCAGCCGAAAGTGATAAACCGGCTTCAGGAAAACGATTTTTTCGGGGAAATGAGTCTTTTAACCGGGCAGCCGCGCTCGGCGACAGTAATTGCCGAAGAAGAAACGGAAGTGCTCCAAATCAAGAAAAAAGCCTTAAAGCCGATTTTTGAAACCAACCCCGATCTCGTTAAATCGATCTGCCAGATAGTCGAAGAACGCCGCGAGCTTTTAAAAACTCACGAAGATCTTAGCTCCGCTCTTGAAACCGATCAGGACAGAGGAGTTTTAAGCTCAATAAAAAAGTTCTTCGGCTTGAGTTAATTCAAGCGGAAGAACTTTTCTGAAAAACGCGGCTCTAAAATTATTTACTGCACATTTTTATCGTAAATATCATGAAGAACTTCGGAAATCGGTTTGCGATGCGCGAAAGGATTTCCGTTTTCTCTGTTTTCATTTTCCTTTCTTCTCGATTCGGGATAAGTTCCGCCCGCGTTCCGCGCATCAGCCGACGATGCGTTTTCAGTTTTATTTTCACTGTTATTTTCGTAGCTTCTTTCCGAGTATTTTACCAAAGGCTCTTCGGTAATAGAATGAAACACTGGTATTTCCCGAACGGGTTCGGTCAAAACGGCTTTCGGCTTCGGTTCCTCGACCGGCGCTTCCAGTTTCCTGCGTTCCTGCTGCCTGACCTTTTCGCGGCTTTCTTCAAGCAGAACCTTGCCGCGATTGCGGCGCGCCCGCTCAAGCGCGCGAACCGCGGCTGACGTTAAAGGCGCTTCAGCCGGTTCGCGTTCGATTTTTCGTAAAACCTTGACGTAATTTCGCAGTTCCGGCGAAGGATGCACGTAAGTCGCTTCTTCGGCGTTCTCGTTTTCCAGCAAGTATGCCAGGTGATTTACGGCTGATTTATGATCGCCCGCTTTATGGTAAAGCGCGCCGAGCGTAAAATAAACGAGCGGCGGCGCGCCGTTGATCGCTCTTAAGATTCGTTCGCCGCGATTGATAACTTCCTGCATTTCGAAACCGTACCAGCGGCGATCGTCGTCGCGCAGCAAGTCGTTCGCCGAAAGATAAAATTCGAAAATCTCGCGCGTTTCATTTCGCGAGGGCGAAGAAAAGGTTTTCCACAAAAAATAAGCGAAAATTCCGAAGAAAAATATCACAAACATAGGAAACCCCGCGACCATCAGCATTGCGGCGATAACGCTGAAGGCAAGAACATACTGTCCTCTTTCTTTCATAGCGTCGGGAACTTTTTTTTGTAATTTATTATTGTTATCGCTCACTATTTAAATAATTCTACTGCAGCCGAATCCGAACAATTCGGTAAAAGTCATCGATTGATAAACCATAAACGACGCCAAACGCTTAACTTTCGGTTTTGGCTTGCGCACCTGAAGCTTTCTCGCCCGAAGATTTCGTTTCGCCTGAATCAGCTTTGTTTTTCTGATTTTCCTCAGCTGATTTACCACCGTTGCCGTTGGTTTTATGTTCTTCCGGGCGCTTTGCGTCTTTGCTTTCTTCTTCCATTTTCAAACCGAACTGCGCCAGGAAGTCCATTACTTTCCCGACAATTTTATACGGCGAATTCATAACAAAAGAAAACGTTTCGTTTAAAGTCAACGCTTCGAGGTGCACGAGATTGGCTATCTTTTTTTCAAGCGGCAAATCGGCGAATTCTTTGCGATATTCTTCGTTTAAATCTTTCGGTTCGGCTTCTTCTTTTATCTTTGTCTCGACGACGATTTCGCCGACCGAATCGATCTTCGCCTGGCAAGACAGACGCTCGCCGTTTTTTCGCCGTTCGTCGGACAGCAATTCGATTTCAGCTTTTGTCGGCGGCGTTAGAAATTCAGCGCCGCTTTTTATCGTGACGGCGCAAGTGTCGCAAAGTCCGAGCCTGCCGCATTCGTCAAAGATTTCTATCCCGAGCCTTCTCGCCGAGTCGATCAGATAAGTGCCGACGACGGCGACGCCTTGTATGTTTTCTCTTTCAAATTTTAATTCAGCTTCCATTTTTTATTTTTATAATTCTTTTACAGGTTACTTTCTACGCTTTCAGCCGCCGTCAGCCGGAAATTTCAATTCCCCGCTATCGTTTTGACCCGCACACGCGGTTGCGCACCGGAAGCCATAGTAGGATGCGATTCGTTGGCTTTATGTTGGCAATCTTCGCAAACTCCCCACAGACGCAAACTGTGATGCGTCGGGATAAAGCCGAATTTATGCGCCACGGCATCCTGCATCGACTCAATCTCAGGCGAGAAAAACTCGACGACTTTGCCGCATTCCGTGCAGATTATATGGTCGTGGTGCTCGTGATTGTAGTGATGCTCGTAATAAGTTTTGTTGTCTCCGAAGCGAACTTCACGCGCCAGCCCGGCTTCGGTCAAAAGTTTCAAGGTTCTGTAAACCGTCGTGTGCCCGACGCTCGGGTCTTCTTTCTGCACCAGCCAGTAGAGGTCTTCGCTGGTCAGATGCTCTTCGGTTCGCAAAAAAATTTCCAGAATCAAATCTCTCTGCGCGGTGCGGCGCAAGCCCGCCTTTTGTATATGTTCAAGAAAAATTTCTTTTTCGTTTTTAAATTCTTCTATTTTTTTCGCCATATCTTCCAGCTTCAGCATAATTTTAGTTTAGTTTATCACTTGAGATTCTTTTTCGCTAACGAAATTTTCTGCCGCAAGGCATCGAGCTTTTCCCGGTTTGCGCCCTGCTTTTCGGCTAACTGCAGCGAGCGTTCGCCGAGTTCCAGGTATAAACCGACGACGGTCGGATCGACGCTTTCTTTTAACTTTTCCAGATGTTTTTCAAACGTTTCGAGATCGGCGCGCGCAAAAGGTCCGGTCAGAGCTTTTACCGTTGTTTGCGTTTCCAGATTCTCGATCGTGCTTTTTATCAGGGGCAAAAGAATCCGGCGCGCCTCGGGTTCTTCAAGCCCGCATTTTCCGAGCATTTCGAGCGCCGTGTCGATAATCGCGACCAAATGCCCGCAAGCCGTAACGGCGGCGGCGTGATACAAAGTTTTATTCCTGGTTTCGACGGAAAAAGATTTTCCCCGCAGATGTTTAACGATTTTTTCCGCTTCCGAAACGGCTGAAGCTTCGCCTTCGACGCAGAAATACGCATCTTTGAATTTCGAAAAACCCAAAAAAGGATCGCTGATTGAAACCAAAGGATGAATTGAGCCGGTCGGGCATCCGATGTTTCTCAAATCGTTTAAGGCTTCCGATGAAAGCGCTCCGCTCATATGAAAAACGAACGGCTTATGTTTCAGATTTCCGGCAAGTTCTGCGGAAACTCGCCCGATCTGCGAATCCTGCGTGCAGATTAAGATAATTTCGGAAGTAATTTTACCGGCTTCGAAAATGGTTGTAATTGAAGGCTTATTTATTAAATGCCCGGCAATCGCGGAAGCATTCCCCGGATTTCGGACGATCAAATTCTCGATCCGGCATTTTTCGTCAAGCGCCAGAGCCAATGCGCCGCCGACTCTACCGACGCCGATTATTGAAACGGTTTTCATTAAAAGAAATATAAAGAAAGCTGCGCGAAATGAAAAATGAAGACGGCGATTTCAATGCGCGGTCGGCTTTTCGGCTTATCCTTTTTTATTCGCATGCTTTTTTTATTCGCAGCCGCTTAAATCTTCAAAAGCACGGGTTCGTCCGGCAAATCGTTTATCCATTCATTAAAGCTTGTCTCGAGCTTTTCGCGGCTCGTGTAATCTTCCGGAAGCGGAAAGCTTAAATTCACCACGGGATTTGCGGGCAATTCCGAGAAGATTTTTCGCAGAATAAGCAATTCGTCAATGGTCAAAACCGGAAAATTTATATCGCTCTGCAAATTTTGCTTTAAACTCAGTGCCGCATTTACAAACCGCACATCGTTTGTTTCCGTGGAATATTTCTCGACGAGCGGCACAATAAAGTCTTTCAGCAACAGCAGATTGCGCCGGTATGCGAAGCGACCGCGATTTATCGTCTGCCAGAGCTTTTGCGGCAGTTCTTCCAATTCGTACGCTTTCGCGAGATTGAACGGGCAGGCGCAAAACGGTTGTGATTTGAGTATTTCCCGCACTTGAAAACGGCAATCGAGCTGTTTTATCTCGCGGCTGATTAGCTGTGCTTCGTTGAGATATTTCCGCTGAAAAATTTGAAACCCGGAAAGATTTTCAAATTCCCACCATTCACCGCTGCGCGTAATTTCGGCAAGCTTTTCCTGTAAAACGCCCGATTTAACGAGAGCGTCGTGTTTGTCAGCGTAGTGCGCGGAAAATTCGGTTTTAAAAACGCGCCAGAGATTTTCCATTTCCGTGTTGGCGGATTCGCCCGGGTTTTTGTAGCTTTCCTCGAAAATCGAAAGCAACCGTTCGCGATAACGCTCGATTTTTTCATTTTGCGTATTTTCGCAAATAGCCAGGTATGTTTGTATTTCTTCACGCGCCCGGGCGCCTTTTATGAAATCTTCAAGAATCACAAGATCGCTCGAACCGTTGAAAAATATTTCCCTGGAATCGGAAAAAGCATCGGCTATGCGGTGCAGGCATTCGTCGAGCGAAACGGATTCTTCTAAAAGCGCTTTGACCGTTTCGGCAACCGCACCGAATGTCTTCTCGGCGTAATTTGCCTGGTGCCAGATTTTTGTATTAAAAATTTCATCGGGCAAATCCCTGAATCGCTTCAAAATCGCTGTGGCGTTCCAATCGTAGAGCCAGTTTTGCAGCTCATCGCGTATCATTTCGCGATCAGCCGGATTGTCGATTGAATTAAAGCTTTCGGCTCCGGTTAAAATCTTCGCCCAATTCGTTAAATTTTCGTTTGAATAAACGACGCTGCTCGGCTTCGCAACGCCCGTGATGTCGTCCCAGATAATCTTCAAATCAAGCGAGCGCCGATTTATGCGATCATCTTTCGATGTCACGAATTCGATTTGTCTTTGCGCGACCAGCGCCGCTAAAAGCAGATTTTGAGCTTCGCGCATCAATCCGAACGGAGTTTTTTTTAATTCCGCGTAAATCGTTTCGAGCGAAACGGGATTATCGCCGTGATGCCTGACAAGTTCTAAAACTATCTGCGCGAGCGGCAGATTTTGCAGAGCGTCTTCGGTTTCGGGCAAGTAAAGATTATTGCGCATCGAGACGAGCCCGAGCGGCAGGGCGAACGTTTCGGCTATGCTCTGAACGCTTTCCAAATTTTGCCGCGCCCCGCTGAAAAGATCGCAGACGAGCGTCGAAACGTCAGGCATTTCCAGCGTTTTCGTAAAAAACGGGTGAGCCGGATAACGCATCTCGAAAAGCGGTTCGAGCATGATCGTAAAAACTTCGGAAATATTTTGCGCCACGCGCGCTTCTTCCGCGAAATTAAAATCCAGCCCGTCAATCACAAGTTTCCCGTCCTGGAAAAAAATCCGGTTCCAGATTTTTTCGATAGCGATCGCATGAGCGTGACCGGCGGCGCGGATTTGTTCGCTGAACTGTTCGCGAAGTTGCTTGTTTGTCAGCAAAACGTGGAAGCGCAGAATTGTTTCCCGCTCTTCGTCGCGCAGCGCGTCGGGCTGCCAGTAAACCGCTGCCGGCTCGCTTTTATCTTTTTGCGGCTCGAAAGGTCCGTCGAGCCGATTGATAAACACGTGCCAATCAATCGAATCGTGTGCGTCAGCCGGTTTATTTTCAATTTCCGGATTTTGCCGGTTCCAGGTTATGCGACCGTTTCTCGCGCTTCCGCGCCAATCGACGCGGCATTCCATCGAACTTGCGAATTTGGCTTCCGCATCGTCGAGAATCGTCCAGTCGTTAAAACGTTCCTGGGCGATACGACATAAAATCTGCGGAATGACATCGGGCGAAACCGCTCGGCTGGCTTGAATTAAAGCGTTATTTAGATTTTCCTTGCTTTCGACTTTGAATTTATAACGCGTTTCCTTTTCGCCGGAAACGTTTCTCTGAATGTCCGAAGGGAAAACGGAAACGATTTTTTCCAGCAGTTCTTCGACGTCGCGGCGGGCTTTTTCGTTTTCGTTTTCATCGAAAATCAGCATCGCCGCGTTGATTTCTCCGGCTGTCGTGCCGTTTCCGTCAAAAGACAAAAGCAGCAAAGCCTTTAAGACCAGTTTCGCCTGTAAGCGCTGCATAATCGGGATATGTGCGACGACATCGGCGTTGATTCGGTCATAAACCGAAAACGCTTCATTCAATTCTTCAACTTTTCGCAGGCGAGCTTCGACGCAGTCGAAAACTTCGTCCAATCCGATCAGCGAATTTGCCGGGCGACCGAGAATTTTGGTTCCGGCTTCTGAGGCAAAACTCAGAAGCGCGAATTCCGGCACATACAAACGTATATACGGCGCGGTTTCTAAAATCGCCGGGTGAAGCGGGTAAAGCGAGGAAAATCTTTGCTCGCTCCAGCGAAAATCCGGCAGCACGGTTCGAAAATAACGATAAATATCGTGCAGAACGGGCAGCAAATGCCGCTGTTTCGGGAAAATATACGTGTCAACAATGCGGTAGAGATGTTCCTGATCGAGATAATCGATTTTATAGTTTTTGGAAATCGCCGCATTGACGCCGTCGGCTCCGGCGATATCGTCGTCTAAAGCGACGCCGACGAAAATATTCAGGCGGCTTGCCGTTTCGGCAATCTCGCCGAGCATTTCGCCGTCGTCGCGCAAAACTCTCGACGTTCGCTCGAATGCCGTATCGATCAGCAAAACAAACGGCAAATCACCGCTTTTAGCGGCGGCAAAACCGAGCAGATCGGGAACGTTATCGTTTAAAGTTTGCGGATCGACTTCAAACGTCAGCGCGACGGCGATTTTCAATTCGTCAAAAAGCGTTTTCTGCAACCCGCGTTTTACAAAACTTACCGGGTAACGGCGGCGTTTTAATTGTTCGGAACTGACCGAAACGTGATTGTCGGAAATTTTCGAACGCAGTTCGGGCTGAGAAATAACCGCGCCGAGAGTGGCGAGAAAATGGCTTTTCCCGACGCCTCTGTAACCGGCTAACGCGAAAGCCGTTCCGTTTTGATTTTGCACGCTTGCCGCGCCGTCCAGCCATTTGCCCATTAAATCCGCCGTAATATCGGTAAAATAATAATTGGAGAGCGTCAGCGCCGGGTTGGAAATAAAATCTTGTATGATTTCGTAAGATCGTACTTCAACGATGTCTTTGACCTTTTCGTGAATGCGTTTCATCGGTTGTATAATTGAGCAAAGATTATAGAATTTCTAACGGCTAGATTTTTTGAATGGAAGCTTTGCCTTGAGCCTTTATTTTGCGGCTCGAAAGGCATTTTAACAAATTTATCGATTGAAAAAAACAATTTCACGAAAATAAACTTCGATTCGCCCGGAAAAGCTTAAAATTTCAGTAAATTTTCACAACTTATTAACGTCTAGCCGCATCAAAAAAACCGTTGCTTAAAGAAATAAATAAAAGTTAGAATCAGATATTGCAGCAATTCACACAAAAACGCTGTGGGAGGCGAAAATGCACAAAGGCTCGTTACGCAAAATATATGCTTTTTTACTTTCTCTCTTTATCGGTTTCGGTGCCGTCGCATCGCTGCCGCTCAGTGCAGCCGCACAAGTAAAAGAAGATTCAAAAGCTGACAATAAAAAACAAAAAAAAGAATCAAAAAAAGAAACAGCTAAAAAGGAAGAGAAATCTCAGCCTCAATCCAAGAGCAATGTTCCGAACGCACTTTCCGAAAAAGAGAATCCCGAGCTGATTGGAAAACGCAAAATCAATAACGGATCCGATAAATTTTTCGGTTGGCTCGGCGGCTCTCAGGAAAAAGAAGTGGCTATCGGCAGACAGCTTTCGGTTGAGGTCGAGCAGCAGGCGAAACTTGTCGAAGACCCGATTATCACCGAATATATAAACCGCGTCGGACAAAACGTCGTGCTTCACTCTGACGCTAAAATTCCTTTTACGATTAAGGTAATCGACAGCGACGAAGTAAACGCTTTTGCGCTTCCGGGCGGATTTTTCTACGTTAATAAAGGTTTGATTCTCGCCGCCGATAACGAAGCCGAGCTGGCTGGCGTTATGGCGCATGAAATCGCGCACGTCGCCGCTCGTCACGCAATGGAAAACCAGGGAAAGATGCAGGCGATTCAATACGGTCTGCTTGGTACAATCATTTTCGGCGGCGGCATCGCCAGCACGATCGCTCAAAACGCGGGCGGTCTCGCCCAGATGCTCAGCTTCTTTAAATTCTCGCGGGGCGCCGAGGAAGAAGCCGATAAATTAGGCGTTCAATACCTTTATGCTTCCGGTTACGACCCGACCTCGATGGCGACGATGTTTGAAAAACTCGCTTCGAAAAACAAGAAAAAACCGGGCACGCTCTCTAAGATTTTCGCTTCGCACCCGCAGTCGATCGAACGGCGCGATTCGAGTCTGGCGCTGGTTGCCAGATTTAACGAAAAAGAAGAATACATTATCAGCACCTCGGAGTTTCAACGCGTAAAAGCGCATTTAATGAGGCTTTCCAATGCTAAAGCAGGCGTCACAAGCGATTTGGACGAAGGCGAACCGGGCAAACCGACATTGAAAAAACGTCAGCCCGCACCTGATTCGACGACGGATACGGGAGATTCGAGCAGTAGCGATTCCAGCTCGACGTCGGCTCCGCCGAAACTCAAAAAGCGCGGCGAGCCTGAACCCAAGCCTTCGCCTGAACAATAACGGCATCGCGAGAAAAAATAAAAAAAGCGGCTAATTAAAAGAGCCGCTTTTTTTATTTTTTCTCACAGGCAAAATGTCGTTAATACAAATATACAAAACAAATAAAAAGTCCTGTGAACGGTTCACAGGACTTTTTTTCTTTGAAGAGACCGGATGTCTACTTTGAATGTTGAAAAAGCAGAGCGCGAAGCACACACAAAATCGCGCCTTAGAATGGCAAAACTTCTGCTGTTACTTCTTTGCAACACCTACGAGGTTAGCTGACGGGCTAGGAACGAAGAAGTATCCCCGCGTTTATTTGGCATTAACGCTTCGCCCCGGCTTTACGAAAAATGAAAATAAAATCATAAAGCTTTTGGTTCCCCCGCGCTGTTTACTGTTGGAAAACAACTTCGGTGATCAACTTTTCAACAAAATTAATTTTATCATAATTAAATCGCTTGATTCAAGAAAGATTTGTGTTTTTTTTCATCTCGGCGGGAATATGTGATAAAGCAAAACATATACGGCAACGCCCGACGCCGAAACGTAGAGCCAGATCGGATAAGCGTATCTGACAATCGATTTATGACGCGAGATTCGCCCCGTGACGGCGAAATACATCGCTCTTAAAACCAGCGGCAAAACGACCAGTGATAAAGCGATGTGCGTAAACAAGATGAACAAATAAACAAAGCGGATAAAGCCCTCGCCGTTAAACCTGTTAGCCGGGTTTGAAATGTGATAAAGAACGTAGCAAACCAGGAAAACGCCGCCTAAGGCGAAAGCCGCCGTCATCACCGCTCTGTGCCGAGCCGGTTTGTTTTGTTTGATAAAAATCAACCCGGCAATTAAAAGAACGGTTGTTGCTGTATTGATTAATCCGATCGCGTGCGAAAGGCTTTTCGTCCAGCCGCCTAAATCAAGTTTATTTTCTAATGAAAGCAAACCGACGACTAAAATTGGAATGACTACTGATAAGACATTGATAAAAACCAGCGAGCCGCGATCTTTTTGATTAACAGAAATATCCATAAATTACTTCCAGAACCCCAGAAGAAACAGTAAAACCAGCCATATTACGCCCATCAGATGCCAGTACCAGCCAACGACTTGAGACAGAGTTTTGCGTCTTTCAAAGCCTTCGCCGGAATTATCCGGAGACCAGACTTTCAAAACTATTGCGCCGAGAGCGATAATGCCGCCGACGACGTGAACCGCATGAACCGCAGTCAAAATATAAAAGAAACCGGCGTACGGGTTGCTTTGTACGTAGATGCCCTGCCGAACGAGCATAAGCCAGGCGAGTATCTGCGAAGAAATAAAGGTCGCGCCGAGAGCAGTCGTTCCGAGCAGCCATATTTTCGCCCGGTCACGCCGGTTTAGGCAAACGGCTTTTTGCGCCATATAAAGCGTCAGGCTGCTCGCTAAAATTAAAATCGTGCTGACCCAGATTTGTACGGGCAGATGTTCAAACGGCTTCCATTCGAGCGCCCTTGTCGTCGCAAGAACGATGTAAGACCCGATCAGCACGCTGAACGTCATTAAAACGATAACCAGCAAAAACCACGTCAGGACTTTGGATTTGTTCGGCTCGAACGATTCGATATCGTGAAGATGTTTGTCGTAAGGATTATCGCCCCCGCCTCCGCCGCCGCCGTTATTCCCGCCGCCTCCGCCGCCGCGGTTTTTTCCGCCTCTGCCCGATCCGCCGGTCGTTAAACCGGAACGCTTTTTCCACTTTTTTCTAGTTTCGACAGTTGTTTCGATTGTTCCGACAGCCATATTTTTTTTTTACAAAAGACTAAAACTTTTTTGTATAAAAACCATTAATGATCCAAAACCATCAAAGCGAATAATACAGGCAAATACAAAACTGAAACTAAAAGCAGTGTGCGCGCCTTTTCATTTGATTTGGCGCGGGCAGCCTGGATGCTCGCCCATAAAAACCATATGCCGAGCAGACATGCGCCGACTAGATAAATTACGCCTGACACGCCGAATACGTAAGGCATAATGCTGACGGGCAAAAGCAAAACGGTAAAAATCACGATTTGCCGTGCGGTGATTTTCCCAGCCGGCTCAACGACCGGAAGCATTTTTATCCCGGCTTTCGCGTATTCAGCGCGATACATCCAGGCGATCGCCAGAAAATGCGGAAACTGCCACAAAAATAAAATCGCAAACAATATCCACGCGCCGAGCGTTATCTGGTCGGCGGCTGACGTCCAGCCCATCAAAGGCGGCAGCGCGCCGGGCAAAGCGCCGATCGCGGTCGAAGCCGAAGTTCGCGTTTTCAGCGGCGTGTAAAGAAAAACGTAGCCCACAATGACGATAACGCCGAGAAACGCCGTTAAAGGATTTACCAGGAAAGCCAGATAAATTTCAGCGACGACGCATAACAAAACGCCGAAAACCAAGGCTTCCGCTGCCGAAACGCTGCCGATCACAAGCGGACGTTTCGCCGTTCGCTCCATCAAAGCGTCGGTTCTCCGTTCGATAAACTGATTTAATGTCGCGACGCCGAAAGCTAAAAGCGTAATACCGACTATCGAATTAATAAATAAAACAAAATTAAAATCTCCGGTCGAACCGAGATAAAATCCTGCCGCAGACGTCAAAACCAGCATAAAAGCGATGCGCGGTTTCGTCAGTTCAAGAAATGCGGCGAGTTTTTCGCGCAATCCGATAACTTTTGTTGCTTGTATTTCCGACGTAGCTAAATCCATTTTTGTTTGTAAATCTGGGGCAGTATTTTTTAAACTGCGGTTTAGTAAAGAATAACTCGGAAAAATCATTTATCCAAACGCCCAACGGCAAAGCAAACTTCTTTTGCTTAAAAGCGAAACTAATTTTTACGCGGATGACAAAAAAGTTTTGCTAAGTTATGATTTTTTATAGAATCAACACAAAATGTCAGCAGTAGAAGAAACATTAAAAGTAAAAGAATACGCAAAGCCGAAATCAGCTCCGATCGTTAATCGAATTCTCGATTTTTTAAGTTCGGTGCGTTTCGGAGTTGTCTTGTTGTGTATCTTAGTCGGGCTTTCGATGCTCGGGATGCTGATTATTCAGCAAAACGTTCAGGGTTTCGACGCCTATTACGCCTCCCTGACGCCCGCCGAAAAGCTCGTCTACGGCGGTCTCGGTCTGTTTGACGTTTATTACAGCTGGTATTTTAATTTTATACTGCTCGTTTTATCGCTCAATATCGTTTTAGCTTCGATCGATCGTTTTCCTTCCGCGTGGAGTTATGTCAAAGACCCGAAACTTTCGGCGACGCGCGATTTTTTATTCAAGCAGAAACAAAACGCCGTTTTAAGCATAAAAGCCGAAAACGAAAATGAAGTTATCGAAAAGATCAGCGACGTTTTCAGGCGTAACGGCTTATCGGCGCGCATAACGCAGAGCAAGGAAAGCACTTACGCCGTAGATGAAAACGGGAAAAAGGATTTTTCGAAAATCATTCATAAAAATTATTTTTCCGTCTTCGGCGAACGCGGCAAATACAACAGGCTCGGCGCTTACGTCGTACACGTCGCTTTGCTGACGCTTTTTCTCGGTCACTTCGTCGCGTTTCAAACCGGTTTTGACGCCGACGTGAGTATGACGCCCGGACAGCTGAGCGACCAAATCCAGCTCATCAAGTTTAATATCGATCAAAAAGAAAAATATAACGTTCAGCTTCCCTTTACGATCGCCTGCACCGACATTCAGCAAAAACTTATCAACCCGAAGGGCGAAATCGGCGTGCAGAACACGCTCGACTGGCGCACGCAGATAAAAATCGACGATCCCGATTACGGCGTCACCGTCGCCGACGTCAGTTTGAACAACCCTTTCAGCTATCGCGGTTATCGTTTCTTTCAGGCGCAGACGATTCCGGTCGGGAACGCCCGAACGATGAAGCTCGAATTAACGCCGGAAACCGGCGGCGAAGTTTTAACCGTCGATTTAATGCGCAACGGTTCGACGAGCTTACCGGACGGAACGAAAGTCGATTACGAAACGTTTATGCCGGATTTTTACTTAAACGGCGGAAACCCGGACACGCGTTCGGCTCAATACAATAACCCGGTGGCGATTCTGAATGTGACGACCGCAGCCGGTGAAAAATCGAAAGTTTACGCCTTTGCCAATAAATTGCCGGACAACATTCCGATCGGAGCGCCGAAAGCCGGCTACAAATGGCGCCTGGCTGAATTTGAAAAAACGCCGCTCGCTCATGTACTTTCGATCAAATACGATCCGTATCAAGGCGCGTTTATCGCCTGGTATTTCGGCGGCTTCGGTTTAATGGGCGCGCTTTGCTTCGTCTTTTTCTTTTCCCACAAACGAATCTGGGCGCTGATCGAAAAAACAAACGAAAATGAATACCAGGTCGTTTTAGGCGGAAACACGAACCGCAACGATTTCGGATTCGAAGACAAATTCAAAAAAGTAGTTTACGGTTTGGAAGATTCAAAGCAAACGGCAACCCTTTAAAGGAATGAAACAAGGTCATGGAAGAAGTTAGCAGAATACAAAACGAAATAACTTTAACGCGCGAAGCGGGCAAAAAATCCGACCTCGCTACGTGGACATCATATCTTCCGGCGATTTTAGCGATTGCCGGCGCATTTTTACTGCTCGGCTTGCGCCTGCAAATCGGCGCGGGATTTATCTCGGATGCCGCGTTAATGATGATTGCGCTGGCTTGTTATATTTTCGCCGGGTTGTTTCAACTGACGAATCTTTACGCGCCGTCGGCGATGGCGCAGAAAATCGGTTTGTGGACCGCCACGCTCGGCGTTCTTTTTAATCTCGCAAGCTGGCTTGTCCGCTGGGTCGCCGCTTACGATCGCGAAATAGCGATGCTCAGGCAAGGCGGCAATATGGAAACGCCCTGGGTTTTTCGCTACATCCCGTTTGCCAATCTTTACGACTTAAGCCTTTCATTCGCTTTCGGCGCCGGTATCGCCACGCTGCTTTTCGTTCATCGCAAAAACTTTCAGGTTCTGAGCGCGTTCACGCTGCCGCTCGCCGCCTTGATTTTAACGCTGGCTAGATTTATCGGCGCAGAATTTATCGATTTGCCGCCGGTTCTCGATTCCTACTGGCGACCGATTCACGTCGGCGTCGCTTCTTTAAGTTACGGCGTCGCGCTGGTTTGCTTTGCCGTCGCGGTTATTTATTTATTAAAAGACAAGGTAAAAGTAGAAGCGATGGCGATCTGGTCGAGCGTTTTCGCTTTGAGCGTGATTGCGACGATCAGCAAGTTTTCGGTTTTCACCGAATTCGTTTACCGCGCCGGAACGTTTATTCCGAATCCGGGCGGCAAACCTTTCTCCGGTTTTTTCCGCCTGGAAATCCCGAACGCCGGGCTGGTTTTAGCTTTCGCGGGCTTTCTGCTTTTGGGCGTCATCGTTTCATTTTTGATTTATCTGTATCAAAACAACGAAGCGGCGAAAAAAGCCGGGCACCTTTTGCTCAAGCTTTCGCTCGTCGTGCAGATTTTAGCCGTTTCGCTTTTAGTTTCCGGCATTAAATCAACGGACAATATTCTTCCGAAGCTGCAAGCCCAGCTTGCCGCCGAGCCGAGCCAGTATGTCACGGTCGGGCGCGCAATCGCCGAGCGTCAAAACCTTTCGGCGCAGGAATTCGCCGCTTTAACGACGACCGAGCTTGAGCTGACGGCGAAACAGTTTTTGCAGACAAACGGCGATAAAATATACATGAGCCTGAACACGAATCCGGTCGAAGTCGCGGGGCTGATTACGGCAATCACCGGAACGCTTTTCGTCATCCTGTTCGGTTTCAGAACGGAAAAAATTCGTGAGAGGCTTCCTTCTTTAGATTCGCTCGACAGCTTGATGTACAAAACGGCGTGTCTCGCTTTTGCGGGTCTGGCGATGCTTTTGATTACCGGCGCGATCTGGGCGAACGAATCATGGGGCAGACCCTGGGGATTCGATTCGAAAGAAACCGGAGCGCTCGTCGCGTGGCTGACTTACGCCGCTTTCCTGCACACGCGCATTTCGCGCGGCTGGCACGGAAGAAGCTCCGCTTATTTCGCCATAATCGGATTTTTACTGGTAATTTTCACATATCTCGGCGTCAGTTATCTGCTTCCGGGATTACACAGCTACGCATAAAAAAGCGCGCAAACAAGCCGCTGTTTTTATTCCGGAAAACTAGAAACAGCGGCTTGTTTGCGTTTTGATTGCGAGCAGCAATATTAAGTATTTAAGTATTAATGAAAAAGGACAATATTCTTTTTACCGTCGCGGGGCTTGCCGTCGGTTTAATAATCGGTTTTTACGCGGCTAATAATATAAACCGCAATGCCGTTTTGCAGCCGGCGACGGCGCAAAATTCTTTAAACGCGCCCTTTGCAAATCAAGCCGCGAATCCGCAGAATCCGTCGGGCGTCGGAATGATTCCCGACGTGCAGGAAAAAATCGATCGAGCCAACAATGAGCCGGAAAACTTTGCGGCGCAGATGATCGCCGGCGATATGTTCGCGCAAATCGACAGGTACGATAAGGCTTTTGAATTTTACGAGCGCGGCGTAAAACTGAATCCGAACAGCTTTGAAGCGAACGTTCAGCTCGCCAACGCTTATTTTGACAGCCGTCAATTTGAAAACGCCGAAAAATATTACGCCAAGGCTTTGGAAATCAATCCTAAAGACATAAACGCCCGAACCGATTTAGGAACGACTTTCGTCGAGCGTCAAAATCCGGATTTTCAGCGCGCCGTCAAAGAATTTCAAACCGTTCTGGAGATCGACCCGAAACACGAGCCGACGCTTTATAATCTCGGCGTGGCTTATTTTCGTATGAACGAACTGGAAAACGCCGAGAAAACTTTAACGCGGCTCGAGCAAACAAATGCCGCAAGTCCGCTTGTCGGCAGATTGCGGCAGGTTATTGTACCGAAATAATTTCTGTATTTGATTTGAAAATTTGCTTTCAAAGAAAGAATTATTCAATCGTCATCTTCGCGACATCAAGAATCGAATAACGACCGATCGCGCCATTTTTTGAAATAATCGTCAAAACGCCTTTATCGACGCCGACTTTCAAAACTTCGCTCATCGGTCGTTCTATTTTCGCGCCGTCCTTAAATAAAACAATCAAACGAATATTTTCCAAAGGGTTCGGCTCGATTGGTTTCGGCGTTTTGGCGGTTTTCGTTTTTGTTCTCGCGCCGGTTCTCGCGGCAGCTTTCTTCGTTGCTGTCGTTTCTTTCGGTGCCGGGGCTTCGGTAGCGTCGCTTTCGGTTTTAGTAATAACCGTTTCATTGATCGAGATTTTATCGACCGGGCGCGTTTCCGGTTCAGCTACGGTGGCGGCGGTTGTTTCCTGTGTGGTCTCCGGAGCGGTTTGAGACGTTTTCCCGGCTTGCGTCTGCGCGTTTTCCGTAACGACGACCTCGAGTTTTTGCCCGGATTCTTTTACCTCGATTTTTCTATCATTGTTATCAGCCGTATCGGTTTCGGCGATCACGGTTTTTTCCTTCCCGGTTTCAACGCTGATTTCCTTAACCGTCTCTTTTGAAATATTTGTTTTTGCAGCGGTTTCAACCGGCGCGGGCGTCGCTTTCGGTTTTACTTCAACTATCGTTCCGACCGAATTAACGCGCACGTCCGTTTGATTCGACGAGGCAATTTCGGGAAGCGCGGGCTCTTCGGTTTTAGCGTCGGCGGCAGCGACAAAGCTTCCGGCAAATTTTATTTTAAAGGTTCCCGCATCATCGTTCGGCGTCCGACCTTCGATGCGTAAAATCAATTTTTCAGGCTTTCTAAAATAAATAACGCGCCCGGTTTCGTTAAAAGAGGAATCGGCGTAAACGACTATTTTCGAAAGATGCTTCAGCCCGTCGGCGTTGAAAACATCGATATCGCCGTTAAAATTACTCGTTACGACGTTGATAAAAAGATCGCCCTGATTTGCGTTAAATGCGTAAAAGTAATTTGTCAGGCGCGCGTCGCCGATGTCTCTGGCTTTTATCGTTCCGCTGATCTCATTTGTCGCAACCGGCGTCGGATAGATTTGGCTGGTAGATTGCGCGCGCGCGCCGGCAGCGCAAAACGCCAAAAAAGTAAGGCAGAATAAAATAAAGCTTTTCTGAGTTTTTAAGTTTCGATAAAACATTTCAAACCAAATCCTTTCTTAAATGCACGAGTCTCGAAGTTTCGATGTAACCGAGATTTTGATGCGCTTTTAAGCTTCTTTCGTTTCCAATTTCCGCATCCGAAGCCATTTCGATCGCGCCTTTTTGGCGTGCCCATTTTTCAGCTTCGGCGACAAGTTTTTTGCCGATTCCGTTGCGGCGAAATTCCGGCTCGACGTACCAGCCTTCGAGGTAACCGACCTGATCGCTGTGGCAATCTTCAACGAACGGTCTGATGCTCGCTTCGAGAAACCCGACGAGACGTTTGCCGTCGGTTTCCGCGACTAAAATAAGCTGCGTTTCCGTATGCTCGTAAATATCCATCATTTCAGCTTTGTGCTCTTCTTCGCTGGAACCGTCCCAGAGCATTTTTCTCAGCCGAAACCATTCTTCAATATCATTTTCGCGCAATTGTCGAACGATAAAGTTTTGTTGTGTCATCGGAAAAGATTTTAACAGTCTTAACCGCCGCAAACAACCATTTTATTTATAAAAAAAGTCGAGCTCGAACGCCCGACTTTTTCATTTCAAATTTTATTTTTTATTACTCACCGCTGCCCGCCTTTGCGCCCTGCGCTTTGTCCTGAAGCAATTCGAGAGCTTTTTTCAGCTGAACGTCTTCCTGTTTAACAGGTACGGGTTTCGCTGCCGGCGTCGGCGAAGCGTCAGGCTGCGGATTTTGATTCTGCTCTTCCTGCTGATCGATCAGTTCTTCGACTTCGACCGGTTCGGGCGTGTCCGGTTTTTTGACTTCAACCGAAGGCTTAACGCCTGAATTGGTTCTTTCTTCGCCCAAAAACGGCGTACCGCCCGGCGATGCCCATTTAGCCGTCGTCAAAAGATAGCCGTCGCCGCCGCGCAGCGTAAACAATTGCTGCTCGGTTCCCGACCCGAAGCTTCTTTCGCCGACCACTTCGCCGCGTTTGCGTTCGAGAATCGCCGATGCCACGACTTCTCCCGCGCCGGCTGTTCCGAGATCGATTAAGGCAACGACTTTGCCGTCGAAAATCGCTTTGCCCGGATCGGCTGCAAACGATTTAACTACTTTGTTTTCCTTGCCGATTACTTTCGCCAGTTCGCCGTCTTTGATAAACAAATTTGCCGTCGAAACAGCTTCCTGAAGACTTCCGACCGCAACGCCGCGCAAATCGAGCACGATTTTCTGCACGCCTTGTTTTGTCAGATTCTGAACTTGATTGCGGATGTCGTTCGCTTCACCGTCTTCGAGGCTGTAAACTTTTATGACTCCGATTTTGCCTTCTTCGATTTTCGCTTCGACCTGCGGAATCGAATATTTTCCGCGCACGACTTTAATCGTTTGCGGCTTCGCGCCCGCACGCAGAACGCGAACGCTCACTTCCGATCCGGCATCTCCGGTAATGAGCTGGCGCGCATCGTAAAGCGAAATATCGCGCGTCGCTTTATTGCCGATGTATTCGATCACGTCTCCGGCTTTTAACCCGGCTTTTTCCGCAGGCGAGCCTTTAACGACCGAAACGACATATAAATACGAGGAAACCTGTGAAAACTCGGCTCCGATTCCGACCTTGTTGTTGGTTTTAGCGTTTTGAAAATCCTTAACCTGGTCTGTCGTTAAATACGACGAATACGGATCGAGACCGCTCGCTAAACCGCGAAGCGCGCCGTAACGAACTTTTTCCAGATTCGGCTCGTCGACATAATCGTTTTGAATGTGCTGCAGAACGGATTCGAAAATGCGAATCTGCGCGCCCGCGTCATTAATAGGCTGCTGCGCGCGTGTCGCAAGAGGACTTAAAACTCCGCCGACCAGGGCATAAATGGCGATAACTGCCGAGATTGCCAGGATGAAAAATTTTCCGCGAAATGACATAATTTTTTATGAGTCTAATTAATTGCGTAAAGCCGCCGGTTTGACGAATCCGGTAAAACCGTCAACAATTAACGATTATCTATTAACAAAAGTTTTCGTGCAAGAAAAAGATACAACTAATCCTACCGATTTTACAGATGTTTTTTCCGCGCCGAACGAAGGTCGAATAATCGCTCTCGATCTCGGCACAAAGCGCCTCGGCGTTGCCGTCTGCGACGAACTTCAAATCACCGTTCGACCGCTTTTTACGCTGAAACGACAGGGCTGGAAAAAACTGCTCGTTCAAATCAAAGACATTCTAGCCGAATATGATGCTCGCGCCCTCGTTCTGGGTTTGCCGTACAACTTCGACGGCACGGAAAGCGAAATGTCCGAAGAAGCCAGAAGAGTCGCGCGCAATTTTTCGCTTTCATTGCCGATTCCCGTTTTTTTGCAGGACGAGCGAATGACTTCTTACGATGCGCGCGGAAACCTCTGGAAAAACGGCGCCGATAAAAAGGAAATGCTCGAAAACATCGACAGTCACGCGGCGGCAATTATTTTAAGCGATTTTTTATCGAGAAAAGCTCAAACTGCCCGAAACATTTAAAGCTCGTTTTCACCTCTCAATTTTACATTTCAATTATTTCGGATTAATTATTTCGGATTAATTATTTCGGGCTTAAAACAATCGTTTCCTTCGCAGCCTTTTCAACCGCAGCTTTTGTAAACGGGAAAATCGCCGTATTACCCGAATACCAGGCATCGAGCTGGTCTTTCCAGTGCGGAGAGTTCGGGTCGCCGCTTTGCCCAGTGGTTATTCCGTGCCTGGTCGAATCCCAGTTCGGCGGGCTCGCGATCAAACGCATCGAAACGGCTGCGCCGACATTCGGGCTCGCGCCCGCGCCGCCCGAGCCGTTTTGCGGAAGCGCCGGAACGACGAATTGAGCGCCGAAAAGCGGAACGGTCGCAAGCGGATGAGGAAAATTAATTTTTACGCGATTTCCCCATGTCCATTTTGATTCGTCGGCTCCGAGCTGTTTAGCAATCGCCGCTTTCGCATCAGTTTCGCAGGCTTTTAATAAATCGGCGTAAGATGCGTATTCTTTGGGCAGCCAGTTTTTCGGCTGTTCGATTATCAAGCGATCGAACAGCGCCGTTTCATACGGGAAAAACGCGCCTGTCGCCGCTTCGCCGCCTAAATTCGCCGCCATAATTTTATTGCGAAATTCGCCGCGCATCGAATCGGCGACGAGCGCGGCTTTCGAATCGGCATTCATTCGACCGTCCCACGCAGCAAATAATTTCAAAGTTTCAACCGAAGCCGCTTTCCGCCTGACGATTTCGCGGGCGAAGCGCGAATTGACGACGCTGAACGTGTCTTGCTGGTAATCACGCATATCTTCAAACGAAACTTTCCGGTTTGCGCTCAATAAATCGTGCAGCCGTTTAGCCCTTGAAACGGAGTGTTGACGCGCAATAAGATCGTGATATTTGTAAGATTTTCCGACCGTGCGCTGGTTCGCCGTCATGATAAAGTTTTCGGGCGGATTATAAAGCTGCGGAAGCTCTTCAAACGGGATAAATCCGGTCCAATCGCCGTCGGCGGTCGCGCCGTCGTAAGGCAAGCTTCCGTCGCCGGTTTTGCGAATCGGAACTTGTCCGGCGGCGATCCAGCCGATATTTCCCTGCGCGTCCGCGTAAACGTAATTTTGCATCGCGACGTTGAAATGTTTTAAGGCGTCGTGAAATTCCGTCCAGTTTTTCGCTTTCGATAAACCGACGGTCGCTTTCAGCGAATCGTTTTTCGTGTCGAAAGCCGTCCATTTTAAGGCGTATTTTTTGCCGCCTTCTTCCAAAACGATCACGCCGTTGCGCGTTTGCGTCACTTCAAAAATTTCAGTTTCGGTCGCGGGCGTCAGTGGGCTTTTCCGAACCTTTATTTCTTCGCGCCGAATCACGGGAGTTTCCCAGCCGCCCGGCGTTTTATATTTGCCGCTCGCGTCGAAAGTTTCAACGTATAAATCCTGCACATCCGGTCCGACGTTGGTTACGCCCCAGGCGATATTTTCGTTATGACCGATGATCACGCCGGGAATTCCGGGCGTCGAAACGCCCGCGACTTTGACGCTCTGTGCCGAGAGATTGACGAGATACCAGATTGAAGGCTGCGCCGGGCGCAGATGCGGATCGTCCGCCAGCAGAGGCTTCCCGTCAACGGTTCGTTTGCCCGATACAACCCAATTGTTGCTGGCGGCTAAATCTTCGGCGTAAAATCCGATTCGTTCGAGCGAATTCCGGCGAAGCTCGTCGGTTTCCGATAAAATTTTCGCCACGGCTGCAACAGAAGGCGCGGCGGCGATTTTGTTTTCTACCGAGTCTTGCAAGTTGTTTGTATTGCTTGATTTACTTGATTTACTAAACGCCCGAAGTGTTTCAATTCCCTCTTCTTGTTTTCCCGCGCTCGCCGCGCGCTTTGCGTTTGATTTATCGTTTCCAACTAATAAAACATCGAGCGGAGAGCTCGGGTCGAAAATCAGGTCGCGTTTACCCTTCGGCAGATTCATCAGGCTCGCTTTCATTAAATCCATTCGCCAGGTGTTGCTGAGCGCGTCATCAAAAAGCTTGA